>CAMFKK010000261.1 GCA_945957225.1 uncultured Sphingobacteriia bacterium
CAAAGCAGTTACACCACCTTGAGCTGTACCACCACGAAGAATGGCTTCAGCTTCCATTAAAACAACGTCTGCATAACGGAAGAATACATAGTCATTATCAGGTTGACCATCATTGCCATCCTTATTATCAACTACATATCTCCAGTAACGGATACCAGTAACTTCAAGGTTGTTACCGCTTTCTTGTAAAGCTACCGCTCTTGTGAAAGCCAAAGGAGCTCCTTTTCTGTCTTGTAATGCAGCACCCGTTTTTAGGTCATATTGCTGTCCAATCAAGAAACCAGTTGTGTTCACGCCCTTAGGGTTAGGAAGCACGCCAGCAGGATCAGGATAGTTTACACCCAAACGAGTATCAGTTGATTCAAATTTGTCATAAACAGCAGCCAATGTGGTAAAACCATTCCAACCAGATTTGTTCATGTTATAGTGGTTGGTTTTGTACCAAGCAGCACGCAGGTTACCACCTCTTGAACCACCAATATTTTGGTTGGTGAAGATGTTTTCTTTACCAAGAACATCATTGCTAGGCGCATAGTTGTCCCATACGTTAGCAGAGATAGTGTATTTGGTAGAAAGGCTACGTGCAATAGTGATTGCAGCATTCATGTCAGCGGCATCAAATGTTGGATTAGCGCGGTTAGCGTAAGCACCTTTATTCAAGTACATTTTCATCAACAACACATCAGCAGCGTCTTTGTTGGCTTTGTAAGCGGGACCACCAGCAGATGGGCCGTTTGGTAAAGCAGCTTTAATAGCATTCAACTCAGAGATGATGAAAGCAGCAGCTTCTGCACCTTTCAAAACTTTAGGAGCATTCAATAGGTTTTCACCTGCTTCTCTGAATGGAACTTGACCATACAAATCCAAGACAGTGTACATAGCAAAAGCACGAATAAATCTAGCTTCTGCAGCTTGAGAGGCACTTGGGCTAAAGTTCAACACGTTAGTAGTGTTAAATACCACTCCCAACAAGTTATTGAATACGCCACCCACTTGAGCGTGGTCAGCATTCCAAGTGTGCGCGTGAATTACCCTCCAAACACCATTATCATCCCAGTCACCACCCCTGGTTGGAACCAGTGATTCGTCAGAGCTATTCTCTTGTAAAGAAGTAGCAACGTCCTGTGATTGGAAACCTTGCAAACCATCATAGCAGGCTTGTAAGAGTACACTTACGTCAGTACTCTTTAAAAGGATTGATTGAGCTTGATCCGCTGTTAGAGAGGAGTTAAGTTTTTCTTCCAGTTTTGTACAGGAAACAAAACCAACACCAACAGTCAGCATCAGGGCAATCGCAGACTTTTGTATATGTTTCATAATGTGATTTTTATATTATTACGTTATACGTGATTTTTTGTTCGTTGGTTGTCCTTTAAATTATAAATTAAAGTTGAAGCCAATATTAAATCCTTTTACAGCAGGATAAGGAATATACTCAATACCCAAAGAAGGTACACCACCAATATTCTTATCTGTGTTAACTTCTGGATCAAAACCACTGTATTTAGTGATAATGAACAAGTTAGTTGCTGTAAAGAACACACGAACATTTTTCAATGCGCCTAATGTTCCTACATTATAAGAAGCAGAAAGGTTAGCCAATTTCAGGTAATCACCTTTCTCTAAATAACGAGTAGAAGTAGTGATTGGGTTAGCCAAGCTTTCTTTTACAGAACCGCCAATCAAAGAGGATGCAATATTTCTAGAACCTAAGTTTCCAATTGGAATCAAGGCATTCAAAGTATTGTTGTAAATATTGTGTCCAGCCGCACCATTAAAATTGGCTACAAAAGACCATTTCTTGTAAGTCAGGTCAGTTGACAAACCAAATAATTGGCGTGGGTTAGGATCTCCAATATAATACAATGTATTTCCATTATCTCTGAAAGTACTGTTACCAGACTGGTCAAGCCCCAAGAATTCTTTCATATAGAATGCATTCAAAGGCTGTCCACTTGTCAAACGTTGAACAGATGCACCAGATAAACCTTGTCCACTAATAGCGCCAGTTAATACGGCTGGTCCGTTATAGTTTTCCAAGACGTTCTTCAAGAAAGCAATATTGAATTGTGCATTCCACTGAAGGTCTTTTTTCTTGATAATAGCTGCACCCAAAGAAACTTCCACACCATTGTTTTTTACATTACCAGGTAAGTTAACCCAGTATTTGGTAGCTGGAGCTGGTTGAATAGCGTCAAAGTTGAACAGGATATTGGTTGTATTCCTGTTAAAGTAGTCAACACTACCATAAAGAACACCGCCAGCCAATTCAAAGTCAAGACCTAAGTCAAACTGTTTGGTGCTTTCCCATTTCAAATCTGGATTTGCAACGTTTGCCAAAGCAATTGATTGCTGACCAAATGTATATTGAGATTGTGCAGAACCTGCAGGGAATGAAGAGTTACCAGTTACACCATAAGAAGCACGTAGTTTCAAACTGCTGAAAGTATTATTTCCTTTCATGAAACCTTCATTATGGATATTCCATGCAAAAGCTGCAGATGGGAAGTAACCATATTTGTTATTTGCACCAAACTTACTAGAACCATCAGCCCTGAAAGTTGCAGTTAACAAATACTTGTCTTCATAGTTAAATCCAATACGTCCAAAATATGACTGCAAGTCAGAACTTGGATCATTCCAAGAATAAATAGAACGGCTAGCAGCGCTAGAATTCTGCATAATACTTGTGAAAGAAACATCACCTTGGTTGGTGAAATCTTGAGCAGACATACCAGAACCTTTATAAGAAAACTTCTGATACTCATAACCCAACATGGCAGTCATGTTTAAAGCAGAAGTCAATTGCTTATTATAGTTCAAAGTGTGTTGTAATACTTGAGAATTCAATTCTGCATTTGCATAGAAACCAAAACCACGTCCTTCTACACCAGGAATGGTAATATAAGGTGCTTCAGTTGCTTTACGAACACCAGTTTGAGTGTTCAAGCTGATATTGAATTTGTAATCTAAGTTGTTGGTTAATTTGTAACCAAGACCTACTGTAGCAAATATGTTGGTGATATCGGCAACATCGTTATAACCTTCAGACATAGCCAAAGGATTCACAACACTCTCACCAGGTACTACGTTTAACGCTCCTGTTGATTTGTATAAAGCCCTTGTTGGGTTCCACTGCAATGCCATACCCACCAAGTTACCTTGGAAACCAGCATCGTTAGTAACAGGAACACCAATATCTGTGTTATGAGCAGCCAATAAGTTGAAGTCCAAAGAAAGTTTTTTGCTTTCTAAGAACTTGTATTGACCGTTCATGCCAATATTGTATTTTTTCAAATTTGATTTCAAGATAACACCATTCTGGTCAGAATAGCCTAAAGAGAAACGGTATTTACCATTCTCATTTCCGCCGCCAATACCAAGGTTGTAATTTTGAATAAATCCTTTGCGGAAGATAGCATCTTGAGCATCTACATCACTTCCGTCATTTCCAGAAGTTAATGCATAAGAACTTAATGCAGCTTTGTATTCAGCGGCATTTAATACTTTGTATTTTTTTCTAACAGTATTTTGACCAATGTTTGCAGAGAAGTCAATTTTAGGTGCACCAACTGATCCTTTCTTAGTTGTGATCATGATTACACCATTAGCACCTCTTGAACCATAAATAGCGGTAGCAGAAGCGTCTTTTAACACATCCATGCTAGCAATGTCATTAGGATTGTAGAAATACAATGGGTTAGCATCTGGAGTCTGACCAAGACCATTTGCATTCAAACCCGGACGAGCATTTCTGCCATCTAATGGAATACCATCAATAACAAACAATGGAGAGTTGCCAGAACGTACAGAACTATTACCGCGAATACGGATAGTTGTTGGACTACCAGGCTGACCACTGTTGTTAATTACTTGCAAACCAGCCACTTTACCTTGAATCAATTGATCAGGCGTAGTAATAGGACCTTGGTTAAAGTCCTTAGCTTTTACAGATGTTACTGCACCAGTCAAGTCTTTCTTTCTGGCAGTACCATATCCAATAACTACTACTTCACCAATATTATCGCTGGTAGCAGCCAGAGATACATCAACGGAAGTTTTGCCTTGGATATCTACATTCTGAGAACCGAATCCAACTGAAGAAACTACCAATGTGGTAGCGGATGCGGGAATACTGATTTTGAAAGATCCATCAGCACCTGTTTGGGAGCCGGTTTTAGAACCTTTCACAACTACTGAGGCGCCGGCCAACGGAGAGCCATCTTTGGCATCTGTGACTTTACCTGAGACAGTTTTGTTCTGAGCCTGCGAAAATAGCGACAATACGCAGGCGAATAAACCCACAAGCGTGAGTCTGGCAAGCATCTTTACATTCATAAATAGCAGTTTAATAATTAACAAGCGTGTATTTTGTACACATTTTTAAATCAAAAAAACAGATTACTAAACTTTTAGCCAGAGTTTGGGCATTTAAGTTTCCTTGGTCAGGGAAGCGGGGGTTGGCTTCTTCTATGGCCTTAATTTAACAATCTATTAATTAGGACATGAAAATAGAGTTAGCGCTGCAACCC
>CAMFKK010000262.1 GCA_945957225.1 uncultured Sphingobacteriia bacterium
CTATAGAACTTGGATTTTTTTCATTTGGGAAATTCATGATTTATAATGATCTGGATAATAATAAATGGCCCAAAGAAAAAAATCCAATAAGTAATCCATTCTTAAAACAGTTGTTTGAAACCGGGTTTTCAGACACCCCAATTATTGCAGATGAATTAACTCATATTGATAAGGAAACAAATGCACATGAATTATATCAGGTTGTAGATGCCGATAGTTCTCAAATATTAACAATGTTGGCAATTAGTGAGGGGAGAAATCTTGTAATTCAAGGCCCGCCTGGAACAGGAAAGTCCCAAACAATCACTAATATCATTGCTCATGCAATTGGAAATGGGAAAAAAGTATTGTTCGTTGCAGAGAAAATGGCCGCATTAGAAGTTGTAAAAAGAAGATTAGATACTATTGGCATTGGGGATGCATGTTTGGAGTTACATAGTCATAAGTCAAATAAAAAAGACCTGTTAGCTGAAATTAAGAGAGTGTTCGATTTGGGAAAACCCAAAGTAGAACATTTAGAAAGTCAAGTTTATCTTTTAAATGATTTGAAAACGGAATTAAATAATTATTCCGATGCAATAAATACTAGAGTTGGTAAAATTAATTACTCGGTAAATCAGATTATTGGTTTTTTAAGTCAAATTAAATTAGCTACAAACGGAATAAAAATTCCAAATATTGAAATTGAAAATATTGAAAACTGGACAGAAGAAGAATTTAATAGAGCATTAAACTTTATTGAAAGAATTCAAGTAAGGTTAAAAGAGGTTGGTGATCCATCAAAGAATATTTTTTATGGATCAAGACTTACCATATTGTTACCACAGGAACAAGACAAAATTCTTGAAAGGATAAATTCTTTAAGTGAAACACTTAGAAGATTAATTACGATAAGTAATGAAATAGCCTCTGTAATAAATATTGAATCTGTAAAAAACATTTCTGAAGTAGAAGCCCTTTTAAAAACTTGTCAATTAATTGTAAGCAGACCTAATCTAGAAGGATTTAACATTAGTGACGATAAATGGCTCAAAAAAGCAAAAGAAATTCAAGAATTAATTGAAAGCGGAAAAAAATTTAATGAAATAACAGAAAGATTTAAAAATGATTTTATTGAGGAGGTGTGGGAGATTAATGCCATTGATGTTAGATTGAATTTAATTGAACATGGAAAGAAATGGTATCGCTTTCTAATTAAAGATTACAATAAAACCATTCGTTATATTAAGTCTTTTTCCAAAAACAAACTCCCGAATGAATATCATAGTAAACTCAAAATAATTGAAGATATCATTGAGCGAAAACGGGTTCAAGAGAAAGCTAATGAATTGTCTATTTCATTGTGTGATTTATTCAATAGGCATTGGGATGGACTTAAAACAAAGTGGGATAAAATTGAAGAGGTAAACTCTTATTTGTATAAGTTTCATTTGCAAATCTCCATTTCTGCTATTCCGGCCTCTGTATTAAATTATCTAAATAATGAACTTACTAATAATAACGAACTTAACTACAATGAAGTTCAACACGCCCTTGATGATTTTATAAACTTAGAAAATCAACTAAAAGAAACATTACAATATAGAATTGACTTCGAAACAAACTATTTTAAAAATAATTCAGATAAACAATTTGCAGAAAAAACAAAAATTCTAGAGTTATGGAATAACAACTTCAATGAAATACATAAAATCATTTCATGGAATTTATTAGAAGAACATGCAAATGACCAGGGATTTTCAAAATTCATTCAAACAGCTAAAAATTGGGAGTTATCTGCCTCATATTTAAGTGAAGCGTTCCGAAAGAATTTTTATGAGCAATTAGTGGGAATTGCGTTTTCCAAAAACCCAGCACTAAGAAATTTTGAAAAAAGTACACATGAAAATGTAGCTAAACAATTTAGAACCTTAGATCAAGTTAATTTTCATTTAAAAAGGGCACAAGTTGCATTAAGTCATTGGCAAACCATTCCAAAGGATAATGCTGGTGGACAAGTAAATATCTTAAAAACAGAATTTAATAAAAGGGCAAGGCACTTTCCTATAAGAAAGTTAATAAAAGAAGCTGGATTTGCATTACAAGCAATTAAACCAGTTTTTATGATGAGCCCTATGTCTATTGCAAATTTTTTAGCGCCAGGAGAATTAGAATTCGATTTAGTAATTTTTGATGAGGCAAGCCAAGTGAGACCCGTTGACGCAATAGGTGCTATAATTAGGGGTAAGCAATTGGTTGTAGTAGGCGATACCAAACAAATGCCGCCAACAGATTTCTTTAATAAGTTAATTGCTGACGATATTGATGAAGATGAAGAAGAGAATGTAACATCTGACATGCAAAGCATTTTAGGGATGTGTAGCGCAAAAGGAATTAAAGAAAGAATGTTAAGATGGCACTATAGAAGTAAGCATGAATCTTTAATAAGTGTTTCAAACCATGAGTTTTATGACGACAAATTAGTAGTGTTTCCTAGCCCGGGATCTAATGGAAAACATGGATTAATCTTGAATCATTTTACAAACACATGGTATGATAGGGGAAAAACCAGAACAAATCAAAAGGAAGCAGAAATAGTAGCTGAAAGGGTAATATTACATGCAAAATCAAACCCTGAACTAACTCTAGGAGTTGTTGCATTTAGTTCTGCACAAAGACAAGCAATACAAAACGCATTAGAAATTAAGCGAAGAGAACAACCCGAGTCAGAAGAGTTTTTTAGAAATCACCCACACGAACCATTTTTTATTAAAAACTTAGAAAACGTTCAAGGAGATGAAAGGGATGTAATTTTTATTAGCATTGGTTACGGGAAAAACCAAGAAGGATATTTTTCAATGTCCTTTGGCCCATCCCTAGGAAATGAAGGGGGAGAAAAAAGACTAAACGTTTTAATAACTAGAGCAAAACTAAGGTGTGAGGTGTTTACTAATATCACAGCTGATGATATTGATATAACCAAAACAAAGAACAAAGGTATTCCTGCCTTGAAAAGCTTTTTATACTATGCTCAGCACGGAAAATTAAATCTTATATCCGAGACCAATAAAGAGGCTGATAGCCCTTTTGAAGAAAGTGTAGCTCAAGCATTGAAAATACAGGGATATGATGTTAGAAAGCAGGTTGGTTCAATTGGCTTCTTTATAGATTTAGCAATTGTTGATCAAGAATATCCGGGCAAGTATATAATTGGTATTGAATGTGATGGAGCCAGCTATCACTCATCAAGATCTGCACGCGATAGGGATAGATTGAGACAACAGGTTTTGGAAGCTAATGGTTGGATTCTTTATAGGGTTTGGAGTACAGATTGGTTTAGAAACTCCGAAGAGGAATTGAAAAAATTAATATTAGCTATTGAAAATGCAAAAGCTAAAACAATTAAAACTGAAAAAAAGGAAATTCAAACTCCAGTACATCAAGTTTCTAGAGATGAAAAAAAAGAAATAGAGCAGGAAAGTAATGAATATGTATTTGCAAAATTGCCACATGCTTATGACTTTCAACAGGTTTTTGATTTGCCATCCGGAAAGTTGTCTGGCATGATACAAAAAGTGGTTGCAGTTGAAAGTCCGGTTCATATAGATGAAGTAGCAAGAAGAATTACTGAAGCAGCGGGATTTGTAAAAGTTGGTTCAAGAATTAGAGCGGCCATAGAATCTGCCATCCGATTAGGTGTTTCTGAAAAAGCATATATTAAAAAAGGGGATTTTCTTTATAGCACAGATCAGGCACAGTTTATTATTAGAAGTAGATATGATTTCCCACCCTCAATAAAAAAAATTCATTTGATTTCACCAGATGAAATTGGATTGGCAATTATATCGGTTATCAATGATTCTATAGCAATAGACTTGGATAGCTGTTTAAAATTATCAGCTAGAATGCTTGGCTTTAGAAGTGTTTCAGAAGAAATAAAAGCCTCCATTCTAAAAGTCTTAAAAGGTCTACAAAAAGATGGTAAAATTAAACAGGAAAATGATTTATTGAGAGTTATAACTACATAAAAAGAAAATATGGCCAAACTTATTACACCTGAAAAATTAAATCTGGTAAATCATCCAACAATCAAGGAAGCCTGGATTCAAGAACAGTTAGCTATAAATCCATCTATACTTGGATTAGGTGACCTTATTGTAAAAGACAAAGAAAGGATGCAACCCAAGGCGGGGCGATTAGATTTGCTTTTGCAAGATGCTGAATCAAAAAGAAGGTATGAAGTTGAAATACAATTAGGAAAAACTGATGAAGCCCATATTATAAGAACAATAGAATATTGGGATATAGAGAGAAAGCGCTACCCACAATATGATCATTGTGCGGTGTTAATTGCCGAGGACATTACAAGTAGATTTTTGAACGTGATTAGTTTATTTAATGGAACTATTCCACTTATTGCTATTCAAATGAACGCACTAAAATTTGGTGAAGATATTGCACTGATTTTCACCAAAGTTTTGGATGAGATGCCATTAGGATTAGTTGATGAGGATGAAGATGTAAGTGAAATAGCCGATAGGGAATAC
>CAMFKK010000263.1 GCA_945957225.1 uncultured Sphingobacteriia bacterium
CTTACAAGATAATTCATTGAAACCTATTTTCTAGCCACTAGTTCAATAGATTTGCCAAATGGCACATGTATTGGACAATCCTGTTTGGACTGCTTTAAGTGGCAGGCAAAAGCGGTTTAATATTGGGGATGAGCAACTCAAATATTTTTCAGCAGATATGGCTTCTTTTGTTGGCCTACAGCATTGGAATGATCAAGACCTAGCCATATTAGCAGAAAGGCTTCCTGCGGGCAGAACCTTTTCTGTGCCCATGTCCCAACCTGTCCCAATCCCAGACTGTTTTGAAATACTTTTTGAGATACCACTGTATCAAATGGTTTGTCCAGTCTTGCAAAAACAGGCATTGCCAGTTTTACCACTACAGAAACTTGGCAAAAAACAACTGCAACAAATGCTTGATCTAACGGCACTCACCAAGCCAGGACCATTTTATGAGCATACCATGGATTTTGGCAATTATTATGGCATTATGGAGGGCAATCGCTTATTGGCCATGACAGGAGAAAGAATGAAAGCAAGGGGTTTTACAGAAGTCAGTGCCATTTGTACCCAACCAGACCAGGTTGGCAAGGGTTATGCCAGCATATTGTTACAGCATGCTTGTGAACGTATTTTTTCAAAAGGAGAACAGCCTTTCTTGCATGTAAGACAGGACAATCCATCGGCCCTACATGTCTATAAAAAATTTGGGTTTGAAGTAAGAACGGAGATTTATTATGCTATCTTCAAAAGGAATAAATAAATATGGATTTTATTACGGTTTTTAGTTTTTCTCAATGGTTGATGATTTTATTAGCCTCATTCATCATTGGAATGGGTAAAGCCGGATTAAAGGGGGTAGACATGTTGAGCGTAACCCTAATGGCATTTGTGTTTGGAAGCAAGTCCTCTACTGGAATTGTACTTCCTCTTTTATGTTTAGCCGATATTGCTGCCGTATCTTATTATAATCGCCACGCGCAATGGAAACATTTTTGGAAATTGGTTCCATGGATGATTGTTGGAATCTTATTAGGCGTCTATTTGGGTAAGGATATGGATGAAGCGGTATTCCGTAAAATCATGGCTGTCATCATCATGATTACCATTGTCATAGTGCTGTTGATGGAATATCGCAAATCGGATAAAGTGCCGGACAATCCGCTTTTTGCCGCATCAACCGGATTGGCAGCGGGTTTTACAACCATGCTGGGAAATCTTGCAGGTGCTTTTTCCAATTTGTATTTCCTGGCCATGCGCATGTCTAAGAATGATTTTATTGGTACAGCCGCCTGGATCTTCCTTTTTATGAATCTGTTTAAATTACCCTTTCAGGTTTTTTATTGGAAAAATATCACGGTTGATAGCTTAAAAGTTGACGCCGTGCTCATACCCACATTGGCATTGGGTTTTTGGGAGGGCAAGGCCTTGGTTGGAAAAATTAAAGACCAGCATTATAGAAAACTGGTCATGTTGCTCACCCTGATTGGCTGTGTCATGATGCTGGTGAAACGTTAGTCAGCAAGGTCTTGTCCAAAATGAATAATATTGCCACTATTGTCCAAAATGCTAAACTGTTTCATCTCCCATGGCTTTTCTTCCAAGGCCCCATTGGGGTGTATACAATCTAATAATTTGCATTGTTCATAAAGGGCTTCAATGTCAGTTACCCGAATATAACAGCCGGTGTTTTTGGGAATTTCCGGGTCTACACATTTCCAAAAATGAAGATCAATATTATCCTTTGTAAACATCAAATATTCTTCCCAATTGTTATTACAGTCAAATCCAAGTGAAGTATAGAATGCTATTGTTGCATTTGTGTCTAAAAAAGCAAGTATGGGTATGGCTTTTTCTAAAGGCATAAATTCTTTTTTAACAATGATAATATTTTATCTATTTGCTTTTGTCAATTGCTGATAAGTGTCATTAATTTTTTTATAGCCATTGATTATTTTTTGGAAACCAAAATATAGTAAAATGGAAAGCAAATTCAATTGGAAGAAATGGCTCCAAATACTTGGGGTAATTCTTTTTATAGCAGGTAGCTTGGATCCCATGGAAGGATCCGTGATCATTGCCATTGGCTCCATCTTATTGGCTTCTGTAGCTTACTACTTTAAAAAGCCCTTTTGGAAATGGTTTGCTGCCAACGCCTTTGGCATTAGTATTGGGGTGTTTTTTCTTTTCTTCTTTTCCAATTTGGGTGGTTTTGGCGGTAAATCAACGCTTTCTTGGTGGTGGGGAACCTTGATCCTGCCTTATCCAATAGGATGGTTATCCAATATTATTTTAATGATAAAATTGGCAAGCAAGAAAAAATGAATAGTTTACAATAACTATTTATGTAAGCTATGAATCAGTGTTACAAATTCCTACTCAGCTTTTGCTTGTACTTCTCTATTGGTATTAATGGATTCTGTCAGGCAGACCAAGCTGAAGCAGGCATCAAAGCCATTATGGAGCAATCCAAAGTGATGGGATTGTCTGTAGCTGTGGTGAAAAACAACAAGATTATTTACACCCATTCCTTTGGATTCAAAAACTTTGAAACCAAAGAACCACTTACAGATGATTGCCTTTTCAGAATTGCTTCCATCTCAAAATCATTTTCTGCCACAGCTATCATGCAATTGATAGAACAAAAGAAGTTGAGCCTAAGTACAGACCTGAGTGATTTGGTTGGATTCAAGATTCGGAATCCAAAATATCCTGAAACCGTCATCACTTTAGAGATGGCATTGTCCCATCTTTCCTCTATCAATGATAGTCAGGGATATTTTACACTGGATGCCATTAATCCTGCAAAAAATCCCAATTGGGCCAGTTGTTACAATGCCTATGAACCTGGAACCAAATACCAATATTGTAATTTGAATTTTAATATGGTAGGCACCATTATAGAAAAAATTTCAGGTGAAAGATTTGACCAATATGTCAAGCACCATGTTTTGGATCCATTAGGTCTTTATGGTGGTTATTGCGTTGACTCTTTAGATAGGTCAAGATTTGCTAGTATCTATGAGTACAATAAAGACTCGGCAAAATTTATTCCATCGCCCATGGCTTATGCGCCAAGATCTGCTGAGATAGCCAATTATACCATGGGTTATACCACCCCCATTTTTTCTCCAACAGGTGGAATGAAAATTACAGCTACAGATCTTGCTAAATACATGATCATGCATAGCAGGCAGGGTAAGGCAAATGGGGTGAGAATTATTTCAAAAAAATCAGCCGCTGCCATGCAAACAGCAAGGTCTAAAGAAGAAGGTTATGGATTAGCAATTATGACAACAGATAAACTGATTACTGGTAAAACACTCAAAGGCCATACAGGTTCTGCCTATGGATTATATAGTGCCATGTTTTTTCAGCCCAAAGAAAAATTTGGTATTGTTGTCATCAGCAATGGTTGTGACCAAAGCTATACCAATGGTTTTAATTCCCTAATTCAAAATACAGTAAACTGTTTATACAGTGCTTTCTTTGTAAAATGACAATTTCTTAATTAAGCACAATTTGCATTAACGTATTTTTGAATAGCTCATTTTTACATAGGTTAAACTATTTAGAAGATTTTTTGTAAAAGCATTTTCCATTTGTTCTACAAATCCTTAAAAAAAATACGATGAAAAAAGTTTGGTTTATTTCAGGTTGTTCTACTGGTTTTGGTAGAGCCCTTTCTTTGGAACTATTGGCGCAAGGTTATCAAGTGGTGGTAACTGCGCGTAAACTGGCAGACATTGCTGATATACTTGCTGTGAATAAAGACAATACCTTGGGTTTGACTTTAGACGTTACCGTACCCGAACAAATAACCGCTGCGGTTCATGCAGCTGTTGCTCATTTTGGTAGGATTGATGTACTAGTAAACAATGCAGGAATTGGTTATTTTGGCGCAGTTGAAGAAAGTGAAGAAACAGAAGTGCGCAGAATGTTTGAGATCAATGTATTTGGTTTGGCTAAACTGACCCAAGAAGTATTGCCCTTTATGCGTAAACAAAGAAGTGGCCATATTTTGAATGTGGCTTCTATTGGTGGACTTAGATCCTTTCCTGGCGTTGGATTTTACAATGCAACCAAATATGCAGTGGATGGTTTGAGTGAGGCTTTGTACAAAGAAGTATCGCCCTTGGGCATAAAAGTAACCGTGATTTGCCCAAGTGGATTCCGCACAGATTGGGCAGGAAGATCTGCCAAAAACACTGCCATCAGTATTCCTGATTATGCAAGCACGGCTCAAAAAAATATGGGTGATATCAGGGCTATTAGCGGCAATCAAGCCGGAGATCCGGTTAAAGCTGCCAAAGCCATGATTCAAGTAACGGAAACAGAGAACCCTCCATTAAGATTATTACTTGGAGCTGCAGCATTAAAAGGAGCCAGACTCAAATTAGAAGAGTTGCGCAATGACTTTGAAACCTGGGCCGATGTAAGTGAAGGCGCTGATTTTAAATAAACAATAATACCAAAGTCAGTATCACACCAACAACCGTAAAGATGAGTCCCTTTCTAAATATGGAAGT
>CAMFKK010000264.1 GCA_945957225.1 uncultured Sphingobacteriia bacterium
TTGCTATGAAATGGCTAAGGAATCATAGCCACTAACAAAAGTATTTGTAAAACAGGGATCGATTGTTGGTGGCAACTTTAATTAGAAACTGCAACATTTAACAAAATTAAGATGACTGACAAGACAATTTATAAAGACGCTCCTCAATATTGCCATTATTTCTTTGACTTAGTTAAATCAGATAATTTATTAACTGAACTTGAAAAAAGCTATCAGTTGACAAAAGAGTTCTTTAGATTGATTACATCCGAAAAAGAAAATTATTCCTATCAACCAAATAAATGGACAACAAAAGAGGTTATAAGACATATAATTGACTGCGAAAGAGTTTATACTTACAGAGCGTTTCGTTTTTCACGGTTTGACAATACTGAATTGTCGGGATTTGACGAGAACCAATATATTGACAGAATTAAGAGCGTTGAACTAAACTTGACTGAACTTGAAGAAGAGTTTGAAAATGTAAGAAAATCAAGTATTGCACTTTTCAAAACAATGACTAAAGAAATGTTGGACTATAAAGGAACAGCAAATAAAGTAGTATTTACTGCAAGAACACTTGGTTTTATGACTGTTGGACATAATTTACATCATTGCAATTTTATTAAGACAAATTACTTAAATGAAAAATGAAAAAAGCTGTCAACAACATTGGTTTGGTAATATGGCGGCTGAAGTGCTCCTATGAAAGATTTGTGCAAGGTTCAACAGCAGTAATCTTATTTTACAGTTAAACCAATAATACGATGCCTAAAAAAGCAAATCAATACAAAAAACATTGGAAGCGATTGCTTCAAAAAATGAGCAGAATGTAGAATTACAACAAATTGCTTTTGAGTTTGAAAACCACGATGATTTATTCAAAATTATAGAAATAGCAAAATCTAAAAAACTATTTGAAACAGAAAATCACTCAATAGAATTTGCTTTGGGCATAAAACTATTTACAGAAGTAGTGTTGAAGAATAAAGAAAATCCGCTTTTCAAAGAATTCAAGCCAGCTATTACTGAGTCTATGAAAAAATTAAAAGAAGCCTAAACTATGAATAAAATACTTATCATTTGCACATTCTTGGTTTTTGTATCCAAAACAGTTTGTGGACAAAGCAAAACATATAAATTATATTTTGACAATAAATATTATCAATCTCAAACGCTGAATTACAATGGAAAAACAATTTTGGTAAGAGCCTTTGAAAACATTGTATATGTTAGCCGTCCCATTGACACATTGTATCAAATAATGAACATATATATTCCTGAAGAATACTTCATTGGAAAAACCGTAAATGGTTATTCAGCATCTACTGCACCTATTTTCTTCCCTAACAAAGTTGGAGGATATATGCCTGCAAAACCAGCTACCTCAAAAGAAAATACAATGGGAATGCGACCCCCATTAAATGGAGAGATGCCACCAATGGAGGGTAGAATACCAGAAGGGTTTCCGCCAATGAATGGAAGAATGCCTAAAATGCCATCTACCGTTTTGGCCGCTTTGTCACAAGGATATATTGTAGCATCTGCAGGAGCAAGAGGCAGAACTTCTAAAGACAGTAAAGGAATTTATACTGGTAAAGCACCTGCTGGTTTGGTAGATTTAAAAGCAGCAATTAGATATTTAAAATTTAATGACGCTGTAATTCCGGGAGATGCTAACAAAATCATTTCAAACGGAACAAGTGCTGGTGGAGCAATGTCTGCTTTGTTAGGGGCAACAGGCAACAACAAAAATTACGAGCCTTACCTTACAATGCTTGGGGCTGCAAAAGCTAAAGACAATATTTTTGCAGTTTCTGCCTATTGTCCTATAACTAATTTAGACCAGGCCGATATTGCTTATGAATGGCAATTTTTTGGAATAAATACCTACAAAAAGGGAGGACCATTTGGAGGTAACAACGAAGTAAAAAAACTTAACGAAGAACAAATTAATATTTCCGAACAATTAAATAAAGCATTTCCAGCTTATTTAAATTCTTTGCAGTTAAAAAATAAAGAAGGAGAACTTTTAACTTTAGATGAATCTGGGAACGGTAATTTTAAGGAATTAATAAAACAGTATTTGATTGCATCTGCACAAAAAGCCTTGAATAGCGGTATAAACCTTACTGAATTTACTTTTCTGACTATTAATGACAAAAATGTTACAACCATTGATTACAATGCGTATCTCAATTATTTAGGTAGACAAAAATCACCACCAGCATTTGACGCTTTTGATCTTTCAACTCCTGAAAATATGCTTTTTGGTACACAAATGATTGACCAGCAGCATTTCACAGATTTTGGGAAAAAATATTCAAAAACCCATGCACCAAAAGCTGATTACAGCAGTATCAAAATGATGAACCCAATGTATTACATAGGGGCAAAAAACACAACAACCTCAAAAAATTGGAGAATCAGGCACGGAGAAAAAGATAAAGATACCGGTTTTGCTATTTCCATTATGCTTGCAACGCTTCTGGAAAACAAAGGCTATAATGTAAACTTTGAACTCCCTTGGGAAAAAACACATAGCGGAGACTATGACTTGGAAGAATTGTTCCAATGGATTGATACACTTTGTAAATAGAACAAGAACTTCCAGCAACATTGGTATTTCCAATAGAGATGCTCTAAATAAGAGCAATTGGCAGCCCTAATTCTGTCTTACTGCATATCAGTGCTTGACTAATTAAGCTTGGCTTTAGATCATAATATTTATCTTTATCAATAAGCCAGACAGCAGTTCCTATGGGACGAAAATAAAACCACAGCATTGCAATATTTACTAGTTAGTGGTATTATTTAAAAACAACAATATGAAAATTATTTCTTTACTTTTCATTATTATTTTTTTAGAGACTACTTTATTGATTGGTCAACAACCATTTGTTGACCAATCAATAAAATATCTTCAGGTCAAAAATATTTCTCCTCAAAATTATATTCTTGATAAGTTCTCTAATGCTGATATTATTCTCCTTGCCGAAGATCATAGAGTTAAAGAAAATCTTGATTTCTTAGGAAGGCTCATACCTCAACTTTATAGAAAAGGAATTTTTACCATAGGAATGGAATTCGGAGCGTATGAAGACCAGAATGTATTAGATAGTTTAGTAACCGCAGAAACCTATAATGAGAATATAGCTAGACAATTAATGTTTAACTATAATCCAGGGTGGGCATTTAAAGAATATATGGATTTATATAAATACGCTTGGGCATTTAATAAATCTTTAAAAAAGAATGAGAGAAAATTTAAAATACTCAATTTAAGCTACAAATATAACTGGACATCGTTTTCAGGACAACGAACACCCGAAAACATGAAACTCGTATTTTATAATGGAAATACAGAAGCTTTTAGATTTAAAATTATAGAGAAAGAGATAATCAAAAAAAAGGAAAAAATTCTCATACTCACTGGCGATGTTCACGCATTTACAAAATATAAATTTCCATATTATGACTATACTTCTCCCAACTTTGTGAGATTCGACTATAATTACTTTGGCAATTTAATTTACACAAAATATCCAAAGAAGGTTTTTTCAATTTTGTTGCACAAACCATTTTATAATTATCCAAATAAAAAACCCTTATTGGTATCTCCTGCGAATGGAAGAATTGAACAAATTATGAATCTTTTATCCAACCAACCCATTGGTTTTGACTTAAATAATACTCCATTGGGTATGCTTCCGGACAGCAGCTATTATTCAATGGGTTACCCAAACTTTAAACTTTCTGATTTTTATGATGGCTACATATTTCTTAAACCAATAAAAAAATTAACTTCTTGTACTATAGATTCATTATTTCTCAACGATACCAATTGGCAACATGCATACAAGAATATACCAGACCCTGACTGGCGTCCAAAGCCACAAAGTTTAGCAGAGTATTGGAAACAGATATACGATTTTGCAGATATCGTCAAATATTATGAAAAAACGGATGAACAATAAAACTACTGCTAACATTGCTTTGGCAAAAGAGGGACTGACAGAAGTAAACTTAACACTAGTAATTCTAATGTTCTTTTGTGCAAATGTTGGACTCCTGTTTTCAACATACCGCATCCACACCTATAAGTAAGCCGTAGTCGGTGGAGATCATTTAAAAATTAAACTTACAACATGGCTAACATATTTCATAACTTTCCAATATGCTCTTCCATTGACAAAGTGTTTGACGCTATTTCAACACCAAACGGACTAGACAAATGGTGGACAAAGACATCATTAGGTAGAGTTGCTATTGGTGAAACATTTCATTTTCAATTTGACCCAGGCTACAATTGGACAGCAGTTGTTTCAAAATGTATTCCAAACAAAGAATTTGAATTGACAATCCAAAATTCTGACGATGACTGGAAAGACAGTAGAGTTGGGTTTCGTTTGACTAAAAAGCAAAATATTACCGAAGTACAATTTTACCATACTGATTGGAAAGAAGAAAATCTGTCTCTTATACACATCTCCGAGCCCACGAGACCGGAGCCTATC
>CAMFKK010000265.1 GCA_945957225.1 uncultured Sphingobacteriia bacterium
TTTCTGATTCTGTGTTCTTGCCCTAACGGTTTTTCCATTAGGTCCAAACACCAATACATCATTGGGATTTCTGTCAACAAAATTGTCAATGGATTCTGCATCGTCACCTCCTAAGATTTGCTGAAAATAAATCTCACTTAAATGTCCATTCCTTTCTAAGTACTGGATAATTAAGTCAATTTTTTCTTTGGCGGAATCTATTTGCTCAGGTGCGCCACTCAATTTTAGTTGCGTTCCACGAGATAGGATTTTTAAAAGAGGGAATTTCTTTTTGAGAATATCAAGCTTTCCATTGTTGACGCCGAAAAACTCAATGGGGTTAACGGTTTCGAGGTTGATGATGGTTTCAGTCAAACTGTTACGTTTTAGAGATTACTGGATATTGATCTTGGTTTTCTCAAATTTAATTGGATATCCCCCAATTATCCTACTATTTCTTATGCACAGGTGTGGATAGAAATTAGGATAACTCATTTTCTATTCATGTAAGCAGGAATAAGTAGTCTTGGTAACTATTTCTTAATGAAACTTAAATCATAATGCTTTTAATGAAGCAATAGTTGCAATAGGATCTGCAGATTTAAATACGGTACTTCCGGCTACCAATACATCGGCGCCAGCTTCTAAAATTTCTTTGGCATTTTCTAATGTTACACCACCATCAATTTCAATTAAGGTAGATAGCCCCTTTGATTGAATCATTGCTTTTAGCACTTTGATTTTTTCAAGGGTTCTTGGTATAAATGATTGACCTCCAAATCCTGGGTTCACACTCATTAAACAAACCACATCAATATCTTGTAAAACATCCTCTAAAACCCAAACAGGGGTAGAGGGGTTTAAAGCAACGCCAGGCTTCATTCCCAAAGATTTAATCTGTTGTAGATTTCTATGTAAATGAGGGCAGGCTTCTTGGTGTACCGTTAGAATATCCGCCCCGGCTTTTTTAAAAGCTTCAGCATAATTTCCAGGGTTTTCAATCATCAAATGAACGTCACAAACCTTGGTTGTGGCTGTTCTTATTTGTTCTATCACAGGTAAACCAAAACTGATATTGGGTACAAAAACACCATCCATTACGTCTAAGTGAAACCAATCCGCAACACTTTGGTTAAGCATACGGCTTTCAGCACCTAGTTCTAAAAAATTGGAAGCTAATAAGGATGGAGCAATTATGGCCATGATTCTTTATTTGGCGGCAAAATTAAGCTTTTGGGCTGAGTGAACTAATTTTTCAAACGACTAATAGCAGCACTAGCTTCTTTTAAATTTGGGTCAAGCGCCAATGATCTTTCATATTGATCAATTGCCACTGCTTTTTGTTGTAGGGCTTCGGCTGTTTTTCCTAACCAATAATAGCCATCTGCATAATTATTTCTAATGGTAACAACTGTTTGAAAAATTTGATTGGCCTCCTGATATTTTTTTGCATCATAAAAAAGGAATCCCTTTTCCATATAAGCTTCTAAATAACCATAATTATTTTTGATACAGGCATTAAACTGGTTTATGGCAGATTGAAAATTGCCAACCCTGGCATAATAAATACCCGTAATGAAATCACAATGAGACTGATAGGTTCTTCCCAAACGCATTTCAGCTACTTGGGCAATGGTGTTAAAAACCCTTGTATCCTTGGTTTCTGCATACAAATTTCCCATGGTTAGCAACAAATCTGGGGTTGGATAAATCTTTGCAGCAATCCCATATGCGCCTATTGCGGCAATAGTATCACCAGATCTCTCTTTTAAACTGCCAAGTTTGAACCAAAGCCCAAAATTGCCACTGTCTTTTTTGATCAAAGAGTCCATTTGTACCATGGCTAATTGAAACTTACCCAAACTATCCAGTGCGTCAACCAATTGCACCCTCAAACCCACACTATCTGGATATTTGGTCACATTGTCTTTGAGCTGTTCAACTTGTTTGGAAATTTGTTCCTTTTTTTGATCATCGGCTTTTTGTTCTTTATTCTTACATGCAAAAAGCAACAATGCCCCCATTATTAACCAAAACTGTTTCATACAACAAAAATACATTCTCATGACAGTTCTTGCCATTTTTTTAATGGAAGGGATACTCCATCTGCTTATTTTTGCCAGACATTAACAGATTATGAAAAGATACCTTTTGATTCTTTCTGCCATTTGCGGTTTTTTTAGTTTGACCCAAGCGCAAGAAAACGCCAAACCATTGGATTCCGTGTTATTTGCTGGTGAAAAACATTTTAAAAATATAAGACAACTTACCTTTGGTGGAGATAATGCAGAAGCATATTGGAGTTATGATGGTAAGTCCATTATATTTCAGCGTACCAATCCAAAAGAAGGGATTAACTGTGACCAAATCTTAATTGGCAAATTGCCCACCAATGCTAATGAACCGTTTTCTCCCAAAATGGTCAGTAGTGGAAAGGGTAGAACTACCTGTGCTTATTTTCTTCCAGACGGAAAACATATCATTTATGCTTCCACACATTTAGGGGGAGATGCTTGTCCACCCACTCCAGATAGGGCCAAATATGGTAACAAATACATTTGGCCTTTATATGATTCCTATGACATTTTTATGGCAACAATTGATGGTAAAATTGTTAAACAATTAACCACAGCAAAAGGATATGATGCGGAAGCAACCCTTTCTCCAGATGGTAAAAAAATGATTTATTGCAGCGATAAAGACGGTGACCTAGAGCTTTATGTGATGGAACTAGCAACAGGAAAGGAAAAGAGAATCACAAATAGTTTAGGATATGATGGTGGTGCTTGGTTTAGCCCAGACGGAAAGAAAATAGTTTGGAGGGCCAGTAGACCCAAAACAGATGCAGAGATTAAAGAGTACAAAGAATTGCTAGCAGAAGGAATGGTAGCACCAACGCATATGGAAGTATTTGTGGCTAACGCCGATGGTTCTGAAGCCAAGCAAATTACTTTTTTAGAACAAGCCAATTGGGCGCCAAATTTCACTCCCGATAGCAAGGCTGTCCCTTTAATATGTACTTGACTGACTTAAATGGAAAGGGTTTAGAGAAAATTAGTAGGGACAGGGGATTTGATGCATTTCCTATGTTTAGTCCTGATGGAAAGAAAATTATATTTGCCAGTAATAGAAATAATGGTGGCACAAGAGATACCAATCTATTTGTTGCAGATTGGGTAGACTAACCAAAACAACCTATTTTAGACAACTCAAACCACAAATATGTATACAGGACTTTTGCACTTACACAATCTTTTACGTTGGATCATCTTGATCTTATTAGTGATAAATATTGTACGCCATTTTACCGCGGCAAATAGTCCCTTTACTGCTACAGATAAAAAATTAGGATTATTCTTAATGATAGCTGCACACACCACGCTCTTATTGGGAGTTTATCAGTGGTTTGCTGGGTCTTGGGGTTTTCAGAATATCCAAAACCTAGGCATGGGTGTTGTTATGAAAGATAGTGTTTATCGTTTTTGGGCAGTGGAACATTTGACTGGTACCCTAATAGGAATTATCCTGATTACCTTGGGTAAAGGAGTTGCCAAGAAAAACATACCAGACGGGGTTAAACACAAGCGCAGTGCCATTTTGTTCTTGATTGCCTTGGTAATTATTTTAGCCGTTGTTCCTTGGCCTTTTAGAGAAGCTATTGCTAGACCTTGGTTTCCTGGTATGTAATTAAAACAAACCACCCCTTTTTCCTAATTCAATCACGTCACAGTCTTTGATTTCCCTTCCGTCAATGGTAAAACGGATAATGGTACGTTCTTTATGCCAACCATGATGCCCTGCAGCACCCGGATTCATATGAAGGCATAGACGAGCCGGGTCATACATAACTTTGAGGATATGGGAATGCCCACTGATAAATAATTGAGGTTGGTATTCTGTCAATAGTTTTTTTGTTTGTGGATTGTATTTGGGAGGATAACCCCCAATATGCAACATTAGAACCGTCACGTCTTCAGATTTCCAAGCCAGCATTTCAGGGAATTCGCTTCTGATATCATAGCCATCAATATTTCCCCAAACACCTCTCAAAGGTTTCTTGGCTTTAATTTCATCTGCCAAAGCAATATTCCCAAAATCTCCAGCATGCCATACTTCATCACAATCTTTGAAGTGTTTAAAAACGGCGGGGTCCAAAAAACCATGGGTGTCAGAAATGAGTCCTATCCTTGTCATGAAAATTGATTCTTAAAATGAATATAGCAAGTATTAATTTTACACCCTAACGATTCCTATGCCACACTATCAAAGTTTAGGTCAAATACCTTCTAAAAGACATACCCAATTCCGTAAAGCGGATGGGGGATTGTATTCTGAACAATTGTTTTCAACTGAAGGGTTTAGCAATGATTATTCCTTGCTTTATCATCACCATGCACCAACAGAAATTATTGCTACCGATGAGCCAATTGTAGTGAAACCCAAGATAGCAGAAGAGTTTATGCTACAGCATAGAAGTTTTGAGGGCTTTAGTATTCCTCCTACGCCTGTCTCTTAT
>CAMFKK010000266.1 GCA_945957225.1 uncultured Sphingobacteriia bacterium
GCTATAAAGATTTGGCGGATGGTTATTATGTAAACCATCCGCCAGGTATTTATAGATGAAAACTGTATCGAATTGTAGCTGAGAACTGTGTTGGTGGAATTGGATTGATGCTATAGTTTTCGTGCGTATAATAATTAAAAGTATTGGTCAAATTTGATACCTTGGCCATAAGGTTTATCTGCTTCCAACTATATCCCAAACTTAGATCGATTGTTGTAAAATCGGCTACTGGAAATAAACGATTATAATTCTGTGTTTGTCCCTTGGTATTATTAAAACCTGCTGTTCTTGGCCCTGTGTAAACAATACTAGTTCCAAATTTCCAAGCTTTTATATGATAGAAAACAGAACCGTTTGCCGTACTTCCTACTGAATTTTGTAAGCGTTCTCCTTCTACAAAATTTCCTTTTGCATCAGGCGTTTTGATGTATCTGATAAAATTATAACTGTATCCAGCCATTAGGTCTAATCCTTTGATGGGGTGTGCAGTAACATCTATTTCAATACCATCGCTTTTGGTTTGTCCGGTTAGGGCTTTTAAATTGGTATTATTATTGGGGGTTACACCATCCGCTGCAAATAGCGCAGTTTGTGCTAAGTTATTATTGATGATGCTATACGCAGTAATATTTGCTGTAAGTGCGCCTGAAAACAAATCATTTTTTACACCAACTTCAAACTGGTCAATAATGGATGGTGCCAATGCATTTCCATATACATCTGTTCCACTATTGATGGAAAAAGAATTGGCATAAGAAGCAAATAGAATGGTATGTTTGGTTGGTTGATAAACAATGCCAGCTCTTGGGGAGAAAGCCTGATCAGTTTTCAATGCACCAAGGGTTGATTTTCCCGTGATCAAATCTGTGGTGGTAGCTGGTTTGGCGTCTTGGTAAGACCATCTCAATCCTAGCATTAGTTTTATATGATTTGTGAGGCTTATCAAATCCTGTACATAAGCTCCAAACCTAAGAATAGGGGTTTCTACCATTCTAATTTCTTTCACATTGGGTATATCAGTTCTGGCTTTGAATTTTGTTGGATTCAGAATATTGATGGTATCATAAATGGTAGGCTGATTATAGGTCCATGCTTTGGTATCATAACGGTCTACATCAATGCCAGTTAAGAATATATGCTGGATTTGACCGGTCTTAAATTTACCCGAAAGACTGATCTGTGCCATTAGATATTGTTCGTCATTTTTGGTTCTATTTAGGGGTCTATAATAGTCACCATTGGCCTGGGCCTGAATTCTTTCAATGGCATAATAGTCTCTTTTATAATGTTGCCAAGAAACTGATGTATTCATTTGCCAGTTGTCATTGAAGCTATGTTTGAGAATGCTAGTGGCACTGGATTGTTTTGTTGTTGCATATTGCCAACTAGTTCCAAAAAACCCTGATCTTGGTAGGTCAGGAATAGAAGTGTTATCAATTGTGCCAATGCCAAAATCGGGTGTAAAATCATGTTGCAAATGATCTGCTATCAACAGTAATTCTGTTTTCTTACCCAATTTAAAAAGCAATGATGGATTAATATAATAGCGTTTGGATTGTACTTGGTCTCTATAACTAGCGGCGGTTTCATAATTGCCATTGATCTGATAGGCAATTGATTTTGACAATGGACCATAGAATTCAATATGTGGTTTAAATAGTCCAAAACTGCCAGCTCTTATGGCAAGATCTCCACCTGATTCAAATTTTGGCTGCTTACTTACTAAGTTGATAATACCGCCTGGAGCAACATTACCAAATAATACGGCACTGCTTCCTTTAAGTACTTCTACTTTTTCCAAAGAGCTAGTTTCAGGCATGGATCCGGAATTAATTCTAATCCCATCTTTATACATATTATTGGCACCAAGCGAGTAGCCACGGGCTGAAAAATTTTCCTGCGTGGCACCCCTGGTTGTTGCAAGATAAACCCCATTGACATTTCTAATTACATCGCTCAATCGCAGGGCTTGTTGGTTGTCCATTACATAGCGGTTAACTACACTAACTGCTTGTGGTAAATCCATGGGTGGAATTGCCACTCTTCCAATAGTCAAAGGCTTTTGGTTATTGGTTCTATTGGCATGTACAGTTACAGCATCAAGTGTATCAGCTTCAGGTTTGAAAAGTCTTTTTTTAATGGTAATAGGAGACTGTTTTGTGTTAGTCTTGAAACTAGTATCTTTTTGTGCTTCTAATAAATTGCCAAAACAACAAAAAATAATACTGATGGTTAGGATTGCTTGCTTGTTCATCATCTAATAGGAATTGGTTTAATTTTCTGATGCAAAGTTGTTTCAAGCGACTTTGGATTTTGTGCCGGATTGGGAAAACCTCTTTACGCAAACAGGAAAAAGAACCCTTATTTACAATACAGTCAATATCAGCTGGTTTTTAACATATCGCAATCGGTAAATTTTATAATGATTAGCTTTGCAGCGCTACAAACCCGAACTATCGCTCCCACGCAAGTGGGGGAGGAAAGTCCGGACAGCATAGGGCAACCCACCGGTTAATGGCCGGCATTGCTAGAAATAGTAAGAGAGACAGTGCCACAGAAAATAACTACCTCGCAAGGGGAAAAGGTGAAAAAGTGCGGTAAGAGCGCACGGCTTGGCAGGGTAACCTGCTAGGGGGGTAAACCTTGGGTGTTGTAATGCCATGTATAGGAGCGTTTGAAGGCGGCCCGCTTGAGCTCCAGGGTAGGCAGCTAGATCTTGCAAGTAATTGCAAGGCCAGATAAATGATAGTTTAGAAACAGAATCCGGCTTATGAGGTTTGTAGTAATTTTTTAATTGATGTTCAATCCAAATGCCAGACCTAGCCAAGGTTTGTTTTGGTAAATCCAATTTTGTCTATTTTGATCAAATAAATGATCAATACCAAGTGATAGACCTAGGGTGAAATTATTAATTCCAATAATACCTGCAATCCCTTTTGACCAAACAACTCCATCATATTCAGAACTGATGGTATTTCTAGTGACCGAGCTGTTCATGGTGGTCCCACCAATTCCTGTAAATAGACCTAAGGACAGTCCATAATGTTGTGTAGCTCTTTTGTATTGGTTAAGGGGAGACTTGCTGTATTTTAAAGTATAATAATCATTTCTCAAACCAACAAAGATGGCCCCATTTAAGCTGGTATTGAATTGCATAGGTAATTCAGATGTAGTAGGTCTATATTTAAATGGGATGGTCAAAAAATCAATGTCTAAGCTTGTTTGTTAAATGAATGAGCAGTCAGTGCATCATTAGAGATAGATTGGGGAAATGTTTGTTTTTGACTGGGAATCCTAGTTGCTGTTTTTTTATCCTTATCAATTAAGTATACACTCAAAGTGTCTTCATTATTGTCTAGATAGACTTTTTGCTTATTTTGACTAAACAAATCGCTTTTATAAATACCATCAGACAAAACATAGCTACTTAATTCTCTATTAGTACTGCAGCTGGTAAAAAGAATGATTGTGATTAGAATTAATAAAGGCTGTTTCATTAGAAAGCTTCTAGATTTGAAATTATTCCTTTTATTCCAAAATTGCATGCATTCACCTACTTTTGCTGCATGACAATAGAGCAACTTAAATATATGAGGGACCGTGTAGTTGTCCTGAGGAGGTTTCTTTGACGTTGAGAACCGCACATATAAAGTAGATACCGACAAACAGCTCTCGCTTTCTCCAGGCTTCTGGGACGATAACAAGCGTGCAACAGCCATTGTAAAGGAAATTAAGGTAAATGAATACTGGTTGAAATTATACCAGCAGGTAGAGGGTGCCGTAGAGGATTTTGCTGTTTTATTTGATTTTTGGAAAGGGGGCGATGCTACAGAAGAAGATGCCCGTGAAGGATATGATCAGGCTCTTGCTTTGATTGAGGAAGCAGAATTTAAGAGTACACTCAATAAACCAGAAGACGAGTTGCCCGCAGTATTACAAATCAATGCGGGTGCTGGTGGTACAGAGAGCCAAGACTGGGCCCAAATGCTCTTGCGTATGTATCGGATGTATGGAGAGAAGCAAGGTTGGAAAGTAACCGAATTGGATTACCAAGACGGTGATGCCGCAGGCATTAAAAGTGCCACTTTACAATTTGACGGAGACTTTGCTTATGGATTTTTAAAGGCGGAAAGTGGGGTACACCGTTTGGTGCGCATTTCTCCCTTTGATAGCAATGCCAGAAGACATACAAGTTTTGCTTCAGTATTTGTTTATCCATTGATTGATGATAGTATTGAAATTGAAGTAAACCCAGCCGATCTGGAATGGGCTTTTTATAGAAGTGGTGGTAGTGGTGGTCAAAACGTCAACAAAGTGGAAACGGCAGTTCGATTAAAACACGGACCTAGTGGATTCATCATTGAATGCCAACAGGCTCGTACACAGGGTGAGAATAGAGAGTTGGCCATGAAGATGTTAAAGAGTAGACTCTATGAAGAAGAGTTACGAAAGCGTCAGGAATTACTCAATGCCACCAATGCAGGTAAGAAGAA
>CAMFKK010000267.1 GCA_945957225.1 uncultured Sphingobacteriia bacterium
GGCAGCGTCAGATGTGTATAAGAGACAGGGTAAATGAGTACCGTCTTGGCTGATTTGTTGAATAATCCTCACAAGTGATGATATCTGTGAGGGTTATTCTCAATCATTACTATTTGCTTACTGTCTTGTAATAATCAATTTTGTAAAATGTCTTTGATGATCGTTATGGAAGACAATAAAATAGATTCCGGAAGGATATTTATCTATAGCATAAGAGACCTGTAGACCATTTTCTAATTTGAATGTATCCATGAGTTCTGCTTTTGCATTAAGGATTTCAATAGTTTGCCCCATCTTTTGATTTAAAGTATTAATATTCACCACCTGGCTGGCAGGGTTTGGATAAACAATAATTTCATTGTTTACAATAAGCTCATATACTTCAGTGGCTATGGTGTTTCCAAATTCGTAGGCACCCATTTCTATAGTGCCATCTTGGATACGCGCATGACCAACATAGTCATCGTTGGGAATTGTAAATCCATCGATTGAAACCAAGCCTTTGCCAATGCAGCCAGATGTACTTTGAAGATCTAGTTTGTCTGTAGTGCTATTTACAAATTTCGGATCAATATTGATGTTATTGGTACCTGTGGTAAATGTAAATGATGATGGACTGTTTCTGGCCAGTACCATTACCCCATTATCTTGAATGTCGTTATTGGAGATAACTATGGCGACATTATAGGCTATCTGATTGTAGTCTGGTTCAATGCTGATTTGTTCTCCGTTTTTACTGCCAGTATTCCCCCAAATAATATTGTTAATGATTTTTGGAATGGAGGAGCCGCCATAGATGTGGATTCCACTGCCCTTATATGCGCTGTTTTGGGTAATGGTATTATTAATAATATAGGGTGTGCCATAATTAATAGTTATTCCACCACCACCTTCGTAATTTTCTCCAAATGTAGAATTGAACACATTTTTAGAAATAATACAATTGGTAACAATAGTTTTATTGCCATCAATATATAAGCCAGCACCTCCAACAGCATTGAAGTTTATTTTTGGATTTACTACATTGCCTGTGATTAAGCAGTTTTTAATCAGTACATCAAAACTTGAAGTAGAATGTATACCAGCGCCGTAGCATTCTGATGTGTTGTTTCTGATTACTGAATATTGGAGCGTACAAGGGCTTGCTATGATGTTTAAGCCAGCACCACTGGCAGTTTTTTCATATTGATTCTGAATGATACAATAAGATAGAGAGGAAGGCCCTGTAGCAGATGTTAATTTGATTCCCTTTCCAGAACTTTCAGTTGTAGCTTCATATCGATCAAACAAGATACTGTCTTGGGGACTTCCATTTGCAAACAATTGCCCCTTTACTGTAAGTGCATAATTTCCCGTATACAATACTTTTACTCCTGGTTCTATAGTAAGCGATTTATTGGCTGGGACGGTACATTCCCCATAGATCAAATAGGGTGATTTGGATTTATACCATATTCCATACACATCGCCGCTTGGAATACCTGTACCTTGTATTAAAGTTTCATAGGCACCTACATCTACTATATTGTTTTGGATCCTTTTGCTGTTCCCATAATCCTTATCAGGGAAAACATATCCACCAATTATGCTCAAGCCCTTATTGATACAAGGCGAATTGCTAAGTAAATGATAATCGGTACTGCTCACAAACTTGGGTGCTAGAGCAAAGTTGTTTTTGCCATGTTTAAAAGTATAAGTTGATGGAGAATTTCTAGCTAATACCATAATGGCATTGTTCTGGATATCGTTGTTTGAAATAACGACAAGGGTGTCATATTGGATGGAAGTATAATTTGGTTCAATACTGATTTGTTCCCCGTTTAGGCTGCCTGAATTACTCCAGATGATATTGTTAATGATTTTGGGTCTGCTATAGGTTCCATACATGTGAATTCCACTTCCTTTGCCAGCACTATTTAAAAATATGGTATTGTTGACCACAAAGGGAGCGCCATAACTTATTGTAACTGCGCCACCTCCTTCAAAATTTTCATAATTAGTTCCTGAAAAGACATTTTTAGTAATTACACAATTGGTCAATATGGTGCTATCGCCACCTATGTTGAGGCCCGCACCACCGTTACCAATATAATTTCCAGAACCTGATACTGTATTGTTGGAAATCAAACAATTACTGATCAACACGGGTTTGCCACCATCATTGGAGTAGATGCCTGCACCCACATAATCAGCTAAATTATTGCTTATAGCAGAGTTTGTAATGCTAATTGTGCTATTGCTAATTGTAATACCTGCTCCACCGCTACTTGTTGATTCATATTGTTGTTCTATTTTACAATAGGAGAGTTTGGAAGTTCCTGTAGCATCTTTAAATTTCAATCCCCTTCCTTTGCTCGCGGTGGTTTGAGCATATCTCGTAAAGAGAATAGTGTCTTGGCTGGTACCAATCGCTGACAAGGAACCATTGATCAGAAATGAAAAATGTCCATTAAAAAGTACCTGTACCCCAGCATTGATGGTCAGATTAGAACCAGAAGGGACTACAATATCCCCATTGATGATGTAGGGTGAATTGGCTTTTGTCCAGACACCACTCACATTGCCAGTCGCGATTTGTGTCTGGCTGTAAATACATATTGATACTATAATTGATAATAGTAAAGTAAAGATTTTTTTCATTGAATAATATAGATGTTTAATTGAAAAATATAAGTAAATAAAATATAAGTAGAGCTTTTTTCCAATTTAATAGGGTGAATTATCCAAATCTTTTACTTAAACAATTAAAAGTCAATATGAGAATAATAGAGGTGGTAAGAAATTTTAAAGGTATTCTGGGATAATAAAGAGGGAATAGATTTCTGTATTAAATCATTAAACAAGAGGCTGTGCAAAAGGGTAGCCTCTTGTTTTTAGTGAACTATAGTGCTTTTTTAAAGTTATATACTGCTATGTGTCTTGAAATAATTCAATTTAAAGCTTATCGTACAGCCTCTTTCTTTACATTACTTGATAGTAGAAAAAGGAATACCTGTTTTTGACTTATCATCCCATATAATCGTCTCAAACCATGCATGTAATGGTTCAGTTACATCTGATTCTCCGTACTAAGTAATTATTTACCCATTAGGGTCCATGAAACAATTGGTCGTACTACATAATTTATAATTCCAGCTAATTTCCAGCACTAAATTCTTTATTTTAATTAATTTTAGGTCAATATCATTTTTGTATACAGATTTAGCAAGGTCACTAAGCCATGTCCATTACTATATTAACCCATACGGTTGTTATTTTTAACTTATTGGTTCTGTCGCTCATACTGCTGAGCCGTAAGACCAAGCCACATTGTATACTTGCTTTGTTGGTCTTGGTGCCGGTGCCCTTTTTTATTACGCATTTGGTTTTTGCGATTTTCGGTTATACCCCCTTTACGGTGCAAGGTATATTTCCCTCGAGTGCCATATCGCCCTTGTTTGGCCCTTTATTGTTGTTTTATGTAGAGAAAGTGATCCATCCCAAAACTTCCCTCTTAAAACCCAAGAATCTGATTTATGTGCTACACTGTTCTGTTCCTTTTTTCTTTTGGCTGAGGTACCTCAGTTTCAGTGCTCAAGAGCAGCTTCAATATTGCGATGCGGTCATTGCTGCTACAGACTTTGAGTTTATTGTATTTGACATCTTGTTTATCGGGCACCTGTTTATTTTTGTGCCGATTTGCTATCAGAGGATCAAGGAACACAAGCAGCTGCTGGGGGAGCATTTTTCTTACGAAACAAAGACGCAGGTAGAGTGGATGCGCCAGTTGATCTTGATCACCTTTTGGCTCAATGTGGGTAGTTTGGCCATACTGGCTCCCATTTGGTTGTTTTGGTCCTCTATCTTGCTGATTTCTATGAACATCGTACTCACGCTCAATGTCTGTACTTTTTATGGGTTCATCATCTACCAAGCGGTGAAGCACAGTACTGCGACTGATCATAAGAGCCGTTTGGTATCTATTGTAAATGCAGAGGAGGGGGACTATGTGACCGTGCTAGAAGCGCTTAGGGATTCGAAGGAGCCGGTGCAGGTTAGCCCTGCGCAAATGGATATGGTTGCCGATTTGTTCGAAAAAGAGCAGATCTACTTGGAGCCTAATCTCAAGGTAAAGGATATTGCTGATAAAACTGGTTTGCCAGTGTATTTGGTATCGAACATTTTTAATATAGGTTTTGGGAAAAGCTTCTTTGACTATGTAAATGAACAAAGGGTATCGCATGCCTGTCAGCTGTTCTTGGAGAAAAAATATGAACATTTTACTATAGAGGGTGTGGGCTTTGAATCGGGCTTCAATTCCAAAACGGCATTTTTTCGTGCGTTTAAAAAGTATAAGGCCATGTCGCCAGCAGAATACAAGAAACAGGTGCCTGTGATGTCCTGATGTTAATTTATGTAGTGCCACTTTTTAAAAGTGGCACGCTCCATTTGTTTATTTCGCCTATGTTTGCTTCATCATTATATGTGAAACCATGAAGCAAGCACAGTAC
>CAMFKK010000268.1 GCA_945957225.1 uncultured Sphingobacteriia bacterium
CTATTGGCTATTTTGTATGGAATATATAAATCCATACAATGCAAAAGTTATAATCAGAGAAAGTCTTAGGCCTTTTTAATAATATGCATGGAATTTCTAAGCAGAAATATGATGCAAAAAATTGATACCATACGCATGAAACAGATAGCTTTTTTATTGCTAGCCATAAGCGCTATCACAAAACTAGGTGCCCAAGAAAAATTAGGTTCTATTAACGATACCACCACCATTAGTAAATTTGAGGCACCCCTTTCGGCTCCGCCCATATTGGCAAAAAAATGGAATCAGATTCACACAAAATGGTTCAATTTAAATATTGGAGCAGCTTTTTTACTGGATCACAATATTTTAAATCAAAACGATGCCAATATTCAACAAGTTGGTCAAGTAGATCCAGGTACAGAATTCAGGGGAGAAAGAATTGTGTTGACTGGTAATATTTTATTATTTAAAAATCCCTGGCGTTATATGGTAAGCGCCAATTTTAATGGGTTGGATGCAGAGCCTGGATCCAAAAAATTTGACTTTATAGATTGGAACCTAGAAATCCCCTTTAACGGAAATGCAGGTTGGTTGAGTTTGGGAAAACAAAAAGAAGGTGTTGGTATGGAATATGTTGCACCAGGAACTCAATTGGGTTTTATGGAAAGAGGATCAGGTGTACCCATGTTTGTGCGCCAAAGAAATATAGGGATCAGGTATTCAAATAGTGTTTTAAATAATCGTTTAGCCTATACCATTGGGGTCTTTAATAATTATTGGGAAACTGGGAAAACATTTTCTGATAATGGCTCACAATTTACCTTTCGCGTTACTGGATTGCCCCAATATGTCTCAGATAGAGATTTAATGCATATTGGTTTTGGTTATAGATATACGGATGCTACCGATGGCAAACTAAGTTATAAAGCCAAACCTGAAGCAAATACTGCTCCTTCTTTTATCTCAACAGGTTCATTTGATGCAGAAGCTGCTAACACGCTTATGTTTGAATGGATCAAAGTAAACGGACCTCTTGCTATAATAGCTGAGTATATGAATACCGCTGTTAAAAGCGCTATAAAAGGGAATCCAAGATTTGATTATTTTCAATTGGGAGCTTCTTGGTTCTTGACTGGTGAAAATAGGAGATACAATAAACAAAATGGAAATTTGGGTAAGTTGATGCCCAAAAAGAATTTTAAATTCCAAAAAGGATCTGGTCCTGGAGCTTTTGAATTAGGTGCCCGATATACCTATTCCAATGCAGATGCCGGCTTAATTAATGGAGGTGTTTTCAAAAGATTTACCACTGCGCTTAGCTGGTATCCCAATGCCCATTTTAGATATGAAATCAACTATGGTTATGGAGGATTGTATAAAAACAATCTGAATGGGAACAGTAGTTTTTGGCAATTCCGTATTCAGTTTGAACTTTAAATTTTATATTTTACTAAAATAAATCCCTATGAATAAAACAACAGTTAGAACTTTTGTACTTGTATTTTTTCTTTTTGCTTCCATAGCTAAAACTCAGGCACAAGCAGCTTTACTGGTATTAATTTTTGGAGACAAAGCCGCTTCAGAAAAATTCAATTTTAGCATTGTGGGTGGTTTGAATCATAGTAATATCTCTAACCAATTGGACAACAATGCCATGTTTGGAACCAATTTTGGTTTAGGTATCAACATGAAGCTTTCTGAAAAATGGTATTTCAAACCCGAGTTCAAACCCTTGAATTCAATGGGTTTTAAAGGAAATTCCTCATTGAAAACAGGTACCATTGTTGATGGCCCTTTTGCCAATGTGCCAACTACACGCTCTCTAAACTATCTTGACATTCCTGTCATGATGCATTATCAAGCAGCTGAGAAAATATTGATTGGTTTTGGACCTCAGGTAAATTTTTTAACCAAGGCCCAAGAAAAGTTTGAGGGAAAAAATGATGCAACCTATGACCAGAATATCAAAGACAAATTGAATAAAACAGATTATGGGTTTGCTGCTGCATTTACCTATCAATTGATTACCAAACGCAATGGTAAAGGCATCAACCTACAGTTAAGGTATTACCAAGGTTTATCCGATGTTTACAAGAATGTTGAATCCAATAAAAATTCAGCCTTCTCTTTTAATTTGGAATTCCCTTTTATCAGCGACGCAGTTGCAAAGGAAAAAATGAAGAGATAAAACGGATGTGTGGAGTTACCCCTGAGAAGAAGATTTAGTGAAAAACGAAGAGTGAAGAGTGAAGAATGGACGCTGATCTCAGTAAACGAGTTAACCTAGGATTCGCCTAGGTGCTAGTAATTGATAAACTTCCGCATAAAGAAAACCCTAGGCTTGCCTAGGGTTTTTTTATTTAATAGCGTAAAAATCACTCTTCACTCTTCACTCTTCACTTTCCTTCATATGCCCAAGTAAGCAAAGTAGCTCCCCACGTAAATCCACCACCAAATGCTGCCAAAACAATTTTGTCTCCCTTCTTCAATTGGTTTTCCCAATCCCACAAACAAAGTGGAAGGGTAGCAGCGGTAGTATTCCCGTATTTCTGAATATTGATCATTACTTTTTCCTTATCCAATCCCATACGGTTGGCTGTAGCGTCAATAATGCGCAAATTCGCTTGGTGAGGCACTAGCCATGCAATGTCTTCACCGGTTAAGTTATTTCTTTCCAATAATTCGGCGCTAACATCGGCCATGCCCTTTACTGCAAATTTGAAAACGGCCTGACCTTCTTGATATGCAAAATGTTCTCTTGCGGCAACAGTTTCAGCAGTAGCAGGTTTTACAGAGCCACCAGCTTTCATGTGTAAGTAATGACGTCCACTACCATCGCTTTTAAGTATACTATCTTGAATACCCAATCCTTCTTCACCAGCTTCTAATAAAACAGCACCAGCGCCATCTCCAAAAATGATACAGGTAGTGCGGTCTGTATAGTCCACAATGGCACTCATTTTGTCTACCCCAACTACAATCACTTTTTTAAATCTGCCACTTTCAATATACATGGCACCGGAGCTTAAGGCAAAAAGGAATCCACTACAAGCGGCACTAAGGTCATAACCCCAAGCATTGGTAGCCCCAATTTTATCGGCAATAATATTGGCAGTGGCGGGAAACACCATATCAGGGGTTACCGTAGCGCAGATAATACAATCAATCTCTTTTGGGTCCAGGTTTTTCTTCCTTAAAATCTCTTCAATAGCGGGAACAGCCATATCGCTACTGCCTTTTCCGGGTTCTTTTAGAATTCTTCTTTCAGAAATCCCGGTACGGCTGCGGATCCATTCATCATTGGTATCCACCATCTTTTCTAGGTCAAAATTGGTCAATTTGGTCTCTGGAACATATCCTCCTACGGCTGTAATAGCGGCTGTAATTTTACTCATAACTGTCTTAATTGGGCGCAAATATCCAAAAAGATTCCTTTATCTGGTCATAAACCTTGTTTTTCAACCCGTTTTTAACCTATTTTTGGAACAGTATGTATGCATTTCTAAGAGGTCAATTTCCGGTAAAAACTACTACAAGAGTAGTGGTTGATGTGAACGGTGTGGGTTATGACTTACAGATTAGTTTGAATACCTATTCCGCCATTGCCAAAAAAGAAAGCGGATTGCTCTTTACTTATTTGCATATTACGGAAAATGCACAAACCCTTTTTGGCTTTGCAGAGCTGGCTGAAAAGGAAATGTTCTTGCAATTAATCAGTGTTTCTGGCGTGGGAGCTTCAACAGCCAGAATGATGTTGTCAGGGATGCGACCAGATGAAATTGCCAAAGCCATTGTGCAAGGCAACACAAAACTCTTGGAAAGTATCAAGGGAATTGGAAAGAAATCGGCCGAAAGATTGATAGTGGAATTGAGAGACAAATTAGGGAAGCAATCGGTAGATACCTTCATGAGCACAGGTACAAGCGTTGTTTCTTCTGTAGATCATGATGCAGTGCAAGCCTTGGTAGCACTTGGAATAGGAAAACCAATGGCAGAGAATGCAGTAAAAAAAACCATGCAGACTATGACAGCTGAAAATAGTCTGGAAGAAATTATCAAACAAGCATTAAAAAATTTATAGCCTATACCCCTAGTTCTACTTTAACAACCTTCTTCTAGATTGAGGTATTCTTTTATTGTAATGGGTATTTTGCTATCCCTTTGTTGCACCAGTCTCTGGGCGCAGCAGCGCGATAGTTTGCGCTATCCCATCAATGATAGAAGGTCAGATCCCTTAAGTAGCAATAGTCGCAATCCCTTTAATATTCGTGATACAGCTTTGATTAAACAAACTGTTGAATATGATCCCAAAACCAGACAGTATTATATCATTGAGAAAATTGGGAACAAAACTTATAGAACTCCTACTGCTTTAGACTTTAACGATTATCTCCGTTTACAATCCAAGCAATCGGAGGCCGATTATTTCAAAAAAAGGGCAGATGCCATTACCGCCCTCAATTTGAAGACCCAGCGTCCTCCCATGAAAGTTCATACCAGTCT
>CAMFKK010000269.1 GCA_945957225.1 uncultured Sphingobacteriia bacterium
ACACTCGACTAGTCGTCGGCAGCGTCGGATGTGTATAAGAGACAGCTATATAAGTGCCCGCGCCACCAATAATTTTGTCACTTTTCCCAAAGGGAGTTTCAATGGCATCAAAAGCCATAGAGCCTACTACTACTAAAGACATGATTTGAGGTTTGTTTTCGGTGTGCGAAACTAGGGCATTTGGGGCAAAAACCCTCTCAAACTAACATGTATAGATTTTTTTGCCAATTTTATCGCTAACATACGTTAGTATGTTATCTTTGCAGTATGGCCAGAATAAAAACTGATAACAACCTAACTAGAAAGGAAGTAATTGTTACCAAAGCTGCCACCCTGTTCCGGGAAAAGGGTTTCAAGGCAGCTAGTATGCGTGATTTAGCAGAAGCAGTAGGTGTTGAAGCCGCAAGCTTGTATAACCATATCAAGTCAAAGACGGAATTATTACACGAGCTCTGCTTTAGCGTTGCCAATAGATTCTTGCATAAGATTGATGAAGTAGAATTGGAAAAAACTGGCTCCGTTGAAAAAATTGAAAAGCTACTCAGATTCCATATCAATGAAATGATACATCATTATGAGGAAGTCTATGTGAGTGACCGTGAATGGAAGCATTTAAGTGATCCATATCTTTCTAATTTTCAAAATCAAAGAAGAATATATCGCAAGCGCTTTGCGGCCATTATTGAAACTGGGATCAAGAACAAAGAGGTCAAATCTATTGATGCACCAACTGCCGTATTGATTATGCTCCATGCCATTAGCGGTATTGAAAGTTGGCATAGATCGGTTCAAAAAATTAGTGCTGAAGAATTGGAAGAAAACATGATATCCATTTTGGTAGGTGGTTTGGTGAACCGATAAAAGCTTCCTTACATGAAATTTTATTCCATTAAGGTCAAAACCATTAGAAGAGAAACTGCTGATGCTGTATCTGTATCTTTTGATATTCCTGAAGACCTAGTTCAAGCATTTCAATTTAATGCTGGACAGTACATCAATATTAGAATTAAGATTGATGACCAACTGCAAACTCGTTCCTATTCCATTTGTAGCAGCCCATTAGATGCCGAGTGCAGGATTGCTGTGAAACGCTTACCCAATGGTGTTTTCAGCAATTATATCAATACCAAATTACAAGAGGGTGATTTTGTTGAACTAGCCGCTCCCATGGGAAAATTTCAATTAATTCCCAATGAGCTTGGTTCAAAAAATTATGTGGCAATTGCAGCAGGAAGCGGCATCACCCCCATTCTTTCCATGATTAAAACGGTATTGCTTCAAGAGCCAAATAGTTCCTTCACATTGATCTATGGAAATAGAAACCGCAAGTCCATCATTTTTAAGGAAGCACTAGAAGCACTCAAAGACAAATTCATTCATCGCTTTAGGGTGATCCATATTTTGTCTAGAGAAAAAACAGATTCTGATTTAAATTTTGGAAGAATTGATCAAACAAAATTTGAGCAATTAAGCAAAACGCTTTTAAACCTAAGTAACACAGACGCATTTTTTTTATGTGGTCCAGAAGCAATGGTGATGTGTATTAAACAAACGCTTGAACAGCTTCATGTTGATTCAAAAAAAATACATTTTGAATTATTTACTACTAGTAAGAAAACTATTGCTAACCAAGAATCTATTGAACACTTCACCAGTACGGGACCAACCAGTGAAGTACAAGTAATCCTAGATGGGATTGCATTTGATTTTCCATTAGCTGCAAACGGGCCAAGCATCCTAGAAGCTGCTATGGCGCAGGGAGCTGACCTTCCCTTCTCCTGTAAATCAGGTGTTTGCTGTACCTGCAAAGCCAGACTAATAGAAGGAGAAGTGGAAATGGATGTAGTCTATGGTTTAGAACCCGATGAAATTGACAGAGGCTTTATTCTCACCTGTCAATCACACCCAAGGTCTTCCAAACTGGTGGTAGATTTTGATAGCAAATAATCTATTTTAGTACGGGAGCCATTTTCTTTTGCCAAATAGCATATCCCTTTGGATTCATGTGCAGTTTATCAGACACAAATAAAGAGCCATCAACAGTACCATTGGCCAATAACATGTCTTGGTGAATGTCTATATAGCCTGTGCGTTTTTGTTTTTTTAAGAATGCTTTGATTAATGCGTTGGCTTCCAAAATCACGGGTTCAAATTTCCACCTGCTGGGCGATGGTTTAATGGAAACAAACCAAATTGCTGTCTTTGGCAAAGAAGCTCTGATTAATCCAAACAAGGTTTTAAATCTTTCCAATACCAATGCTGCTTTAACGGTATCAGAAGCGGCAATATCATTTTCACCGCAATAGATAATGATCTGTTTGGGTGCATAAGGTATCACTACATCGTTCACATACCTAATCATATCAGGCAAAGAAGAACCACCAAACCCCCTATTAATCAAGGGATGTTCTGGAAAATAAGACTGAGCGTCCGTCCACTTGGTAAAAGAGGAACTACCTACTAACAAAATCTGTCCTTTAGCAGGAAAACTGATACTGTCTTTCTGCTTAAAAGCTTGGATCTCTTTGTAAAATGGTGGGTGCTGTGCAAAAGCCATTGCGCAAGCACATTGAAAAATAATTACTAAACAATGTCTAAGAATTTTCTTCATCATAATGGAAAGATAAAACAAAGCCAATTGCCTTAACGGTTTGCTAGAATTTTAGCAGAAATATTTTAACGCTAACATTTGTTAGCATTCTCTTATTTTAGTTAGATTTGTCCACTATGGAGCCAACAACAAACCAACTTCAGGAACAGTTCCAGCAAAGAATTGATTTGGAACAAAAGATTGAACCCAGGGATTGGATGCCGGAAAAATATAGGCAGACACTGATTAGACAAATTAGTCAGCACGCCCATAGTGAAATCATTGGCATGTTGCCAGAAGGAAACTGGATTACCCGTGCCCCAAGTTTAAGACGAAAAGCCATTTTATTGGCCAAAGTGCAGGATGAAGCAGGGCATGGTTTATACCTATATTCCGCTGCAGAAACCCTTGGTATTTCAAGAGATGAAATGTATGAGCAATTGCATACTGGCAAGGCAAAATATTCATCCATTTTTAATTACCCAACCCTTAGCTGGGCCGATATGGGAGCCATTGGTTGGTTGGTAGACGGTGCTGCCATCATGAATCAAGTACCGCTTTGTCGCACCAGTTTTGGTCCTTATGCAAGGGCCATGGTTCGTGTTTGCAAGGAAGAAAGTTTTCACCAACGTCAGGGTTTTGAATGTTTGCTCCAATTAAGCAAAGGTTCTGAAGTTCAACGCCAAATGTGTCAGGATGCCATTAACAGATGGTGGTGGCCAAGTTTGATGATGTTTGGACCAAAAGATGATGAGAGTCCCAATTCCAAATTGAGTATGCAATGGAAGATCAAGCGATTTACCAATGATGAACTGCGTCAGAAATTTGTAGACATGATTGCAGAGCAAATTAAAGTGTTGAATATGGTATTGCCAGATCCTGATTTAACATGGAATGAAACAAGAAAACACTATGACTATGGCGCCATTAATTGGGAAGAATTTAAGCAAGTGATTCAAGGCAATGGCCCTTGTAATAAAGAAAGATTAGAAGCACGAAAAAAGGCCTGGGCCGATGGTGCTTGGGTAAGAGAAGCCGCTACTGCACATGCAGCCAAGCAAGCCAATAAAAAAGCAGGAGCAGAACAATATTCAACAAAAGAAACGCAGTAACCATGAGATTATATCTTCAGAAAAACCTATACGGTGACTATGGTGATGGTCATGCAGGTGGATTAGAACAGGGTACTAAACAGGACCAAGAAAAGCAGTGGCCTCTTTGGGAAGTTTTTATAAGAAGTAAACAGGGCTTAGATCACAAACACGCCGGATCATTGCACGCTGCAGACGCAACCATGGCTTTGGAGAATGCCAGAGATGTATATACTAGAAGAAATGAAGGAATGAGTATTTGGGTAGTAGAGAGCAAATACATACATGCTAGTGACCCGGATGCTTCTGCTGAATTTTTTGAACCGGCCAATGACAAAATATATAGACACCCAAGTTTTTATGATTTGCCCGATTCGCTCAAACACATGTAATCCCACCTAGCACATCCATTATGTTACAGCAATCCATTAAACATATTATTCAAGAAGATTTAGCGCTACAATATTTGTTGCATCTAGCAGACAATGCCTTGATCCTTTCACATAGAAATAGTCAATGGTGTGGCCATGGACCCATTTTGGAGCAGGATATAGCTTTAACCAATATTGCATTAGACCAATTGGGACAAGCTAGAAACCTATACCAATATGCCGCTTTAATCATTACTGAAAAAACTGGCATCCCTACCACAGAAGATCAATTGGCTTATTTAAGAGATACGGGAGAATTTAAAAATTGTTTGTTGGTTGAATTGCCCAATGGAGATTGGGGTCAAACCGTTTTACGCAATTTTTTAATGGGTACCTATCAATTTTTTCTCTACCAAGAAT
>CAMFKK010000270.1 GCA_945957225.1 uncultured Sphingobacteriia bacterium
ATATTATTCCTTAAACCACTATGCATTGAGCCAACTGAAATAATCAAGGGAGCTTTGGTTAAATCAGTTTCCCTACTCACAATTCTTTGTAGTCCTTGCACCACATCTGCTGCAATTGAAATGGGATCTGTACTCAACCAAGGCATGGCCCCATGGCTTCCTTTTCCCTTAATGACTATTTTAAATTGATCGGCTGAAGCTTGCGCCGATCCTGACTTGAAAGCCAGCATACCAGCAGGCATGGAAGCTGCCATATGCAAACCAAACACAACTTCTAATTTTGGGTTATCCATGGCGCCATCCTTAATCATAAGTGGAGCGCCACCTTCTTCATTATTAGGTGCACCCTCTTCTGCTGGTTGAAACAAAAACACCACCGTGCCGGCCAAATCTTTCTGCATCTCTTTTAAGGTTTTGGCAGTGGCCATTAGAATGGCCGTATGTGCATCATGACCACAAGCATGCATCACCCCAACTGGTTGACCATTGTATTCTCCTGTTACTTTTGAAGCAAATGGAATAGCCACTCTTTCTATAATGGGCAATGCATCTATATCGGCCCTCAGGCCAATATTTGGTCCAGGTTTGCCACCTTTTAAAATGGCTAGTACCCCTGTTTTGGCAATGGGATATTTTACTTCTAAACCAATGGATTTGAGATAGTCTGCTATAAAAGCACCTGTTTTAAATTCCCTATTAGATAGTTCAGGATTTTGGTGAAAATGTTGGCGCCATTGAATTAATTGGGGTTCAATTTTGCCCAGCAAGTCGGAATAATTCTTTGGTAATTCTTGTGCAGCAACCTGTAAAGAAATAGATAGTGCTAAAAAAGAAAATAGCTTTCTCATGTAGTTGGTTTGAAAACAAGCTACTAAACTATTTTGAAATAGAAATAGGCAGCATCAGAATAATTGTTAGCAAATACTTGTACAAAAAACTGATTACAAGGAATTGTTGACCAAGAAATTTGCAGGCTGACTGGGGTCTGCTAATTGCAAAATGGTCTTTGATTCAAAAAGTTTGATCAACTGTTTTTTAATGGGTTGATATTGATAATGCATGGGGCAGGGTTTGGTCTCTGAACAATTGTTCAAGCCCAAAATACATTTGATAAATAAGTCTTGCTCATCCATGGCTTCTAATACCTTTCTAATAGGCAATTGCTTGGCAGTTTCGGAAATATAAAAACCTCCATTGGGTCCACGTACAGAACTAATGACGCAATTATCTTTGGTCAATAGCTGCAAAATTTTAGCCGTAAAACTAGGTGGTGAATCTATGGCATTGGCTATTTGATGCAAACTCAGTTTTTTTTCTGGGCTGGATTCTTGGGCAATATAAATAGTGGCCCTCAATGCATATTCTGTTGACTTTGAAAACATGGCAATAGTTTTAATATAAGTTTGCGTTCAGAGACTAATCTGCAAACCATTCCGCAAAACTGTCCTTGGTTTCATAGATTTTCATATGTACCAATTTCAGGTCTTCCGGTAATAATGGCTCAATAATTTTTTGAATATGATAGAGAATATTTTCCGCACTTGGTTCCATTTGCCATACTTGTAAATTCTCATCATATTGAATGCCAGGATGTGCTGCCAAATAGGCTTCAGAAAGCACCAAACTATGGTCTAATTTGTCAACAACTGGCCCCTTGACCATTTTCTTTAAGTCCTTAAAGTCCATTAAAAAACCTGGAGGAGGAATTGAGCCACTTACGGATTTATTGGACTGAAAACATACATGCAATTCATAAGAATGACCGTGAATATTTTTACAAGGGCCTTGGTATCCGTGTATGGCATGGGCCATCTCAAAATGGAAAATCTTGGTAAGTCTAAGCATCTGCTAAAATAATTAAGGACAAAAATACCTTTAATTCTTAATTTTGCAGAAATTTTCAAACAAAAAGCAATTCTTGTGACTATGACCCAAAGAAAAGTGGAGATCCTTTCTCCTGCAGGTTCTTTTGATTCCATAATGGCTGCCATACATGCAGGAGCTGATGCCGTTTATTTTGGGGTAGAGCAACTCAATATGCGCACTAGGTCTACCAATTCTTTTTGCTTGGATGATTTGGCCCAGATTGCAAATCTTGCTAGGGAACACGGTATCAAAGCCTATCTTACTTTAAATACGGTCATGTATGAGCACGATATGCAATTGCTAAAAACCATTTTGCAAGAAGTAAAGAAGCAGGGAATTCATGCGGTGATTGCTGCTGATTTTGCCGTGATGCAATACTGTAAAGAAATGTGCATTCCCTTACACGTCTCCACTCAGGCCAACGTAAGCAATCTTGAATCTGTTCAGTTCTTTGCACAGTTTGCAGACCTGGTGGTGCTTGCTAGAGAACTTACGTTAAAGCAAGTAGCACATATTACAAAAGAGATCAAGCGGAGAAATATTACTGGGCCATCTGGACAATTAATCAAGATAGAAATCTTTGTACATGGGGCATTGTGTATGGCAATTTCAGGAAAATGCTATTTGAGTTTGCATGAGCAAAATGCAGCAGCTAATAGGGGTGCTTGTGTTCAAAATTGTAGGAGGTCATATATAGTCAAAGACGCTGAAACCAATGAAGAATTGCTCATAGATAATGAATACATCATGTCTCCCCAAGACCTATGTACCATTAGTATTTTGGACCAGATCTTAGATGCAGGTGTAGACGTTTTAAAAATTGAGGATAGGAGCAAAGGGGCTGAATATGTAGATACGGTAACTAGCTGCTATAAAGAAGCGGCAATTGCTGTTTTAAACAATGACTACACTCAAGAAAAGAAAAAAGCTTGGCTTGCGCGATTGCGTAAAGTGTATAACCGCGGCTTTTGGGAAGGTTATTATCTTGGAAGAAAATTGGGTGAATGGACCAGTGAACCGGGGTCAAAAGCAGAAGAGAAAAAAATCTATTTGGGAAAGGGCACCAATTATTATCCTAAGATTCAAGTAGGTGAATTCTTGGTAGAGTCAGGTTCACTTGCCAAGGGTGATACCATCTTGGTACTTGGACCAACAATAGGTATGGCAAAAGAAACCATGCAGCAATTAATAGTAAATGGGGTTGAAGCAGATTCAGCAGCCAAGGGCGATAAAATTACTTTTCCAATAGCTAGTAAAATTGGAGCTATGGACAAACTTTATAAATTGGTAAAAGCTTAATGGCCAATATTATTCATTATAGAAACAAGTGTATTGGTTGTGGGATCTGCTATGAAATGCAGCCAGAACTATGGCGCATGTCTAAAAAAGACGGAAAAGCCGTTCTGCTCAATGCACAACTCAAAAAAACTGTTCACATATTACCAGTTGGTCAGACACAATATTTTGAAACTGCAGCAGTGGCGGAAGCCTGTCCTGTCAAAATCATCAAACTATCATGAATCCATCTATTAGTGAATTTTTGTTAACCCAGTCCTGTGCAAATATTGCTTGTCTAGACAATAATGGTAAGCCCTATTCATTTTCTTGTTACTATGTCTACCACCAAGATTTGCATCAGATTTATTTTAAGTCATCGGATGATTCAGCCCATTCAACTTATTTGGTCAATAATGCTTCTGTATCAGGTACAGTGCTTCCTGATAAATTAAATAAGTTAATGGTCAAGGGTTTACAAATGGAAGGTATTTGCTTATATGAAGACCATCCTTTGGCAAAGGGCGCTTCACAATACTATCACAAAAAAAATCCATTGGCACTAGCGATGCCAGGTAAAGTATGGACTATTCAGATAGAACACCTGAAGCTAACTGACAGTAGTTTGGGTTTTGGCAAAAAGCTGCACTGGTCTGCGCAATCTGCTCAAGCAGAATGACAAAAGTCATATTTATGCTCTGAACAAGGGATTATTTTTGTTCGGACTCAGCTAACAGGCCTACATTTTGCAAAGCCTGTTTCTGTGTATGAAAATGATTCTAAATCCCACATTCAGCACAAATGTATCAATCTCCCTTTCACCAATTTCATATCCCAGTAATGGGTTTGGCCTATACCATTGATAGCCCCATTAAAGTGGCGCGTTTTGGTATTTCTTCTGTAATGTCTATTGTTGAAGACCGCTTGGTAGAAATGATGCGGGCGCATTATTATCCTACCATCAACAAGGAATATAAACCCATTGATACCCATGAAGAAGACTATCGCGCAAAGCGCATTACAGACTATTTAAATCTTGTCAATGAGATTGTTCAAACCCAAATAGAGAAACTGCGTCATGCAGCTTTTGAAGCGGGTTCAGAAATTGTCAAGTATTTTGAAATGCTCCCTGATGAAAGTAGCCTCAAACAATTGTATCTAAAAATGATGCAAACAGAGGAGGAAAAAGAAAAAGCCAAACTAGCGGCTTATCTAAGATCTCATATTAAACCTGGTAGTATTGATGTAAACATCATGACTAAGTTGGACAAGAATAATTACAATAAGGCAGGTGAAGTAATTACGGATGGTTCAGACG
>CAMFKK010000271.1 GCA_945957225.1 uncultured Sphingobacteriia bacterium
GGCTTACAAAAGAGCTACATCGGTTTACCTGCCAGATCGTGTGAATCCCATGTTACCTGAAAAAATCTCCAATGAACTCTGTTCTTTAAGACCACACGAAGACAAGTTTACTTTTTCTGCCATTTTTCAAATGAATACCAAGGGCGAGGTAAAACAATATTGGTTGGGTAAGACGGTGATCCATTCTGACCATCGCTATGCCTATGAAGACGTTCAAGAAATCATTGAAACCAAGAAGGGTGTTCACCAAGATGAGATCTTGTTGTTGAATGATATTTCACAGCGTTTACGAAAGAAACGTTTTAGCAAGGGTGCTATCAATTTCTCCTCACAAGAAGTAAGGTTTAAATTAGACGAGAAGGGCAAACCCATTGGTATTGTTGTAAAAGAAAGTAAAGAGTCTCATCAGTTAATTGAAGAGCTCATGTTATTGGCCAATAGAACAGTAGCTGAGAATGTATCTAAGATCTTGATCAATAAGAAACCCATACCATTCCCTTATAGGATCCATGATAGACCGGATGAAGAAAAGCTTAGACCCTTTATCACGTTTGCTAAGAAATATGGTCACGCTTTTGATATTAGTACCCCAGAGAAAATTGCTGCAAGTTTTAATCAGATGCTTGCTGATGCGCATGGTAAACCAGAGCAACACGTATTGGAGCAATTGGGGATTAGAACCATGGCCAAAGCGGTCTATACCACTGAAAATATTGGTCACTATGGTTTGGCCTTTGAATATTATTGCCATTTTACTTCTCCTATTAGAAGGTACCCCGATGTATTGGTGCACCGCGTACTAGAATCAATTATTGAGGGCAAGCCCATTATTGATAAAAAGATGGAAGAAAAGTGCAAGCAATCCAGTGAAAGGGAAAGAGCTGCCATGGAATGTGAGCGGGCAGGCAATAAATATAAACAGGTAGAATACTTGCAGTCTTATTTAGGTGAAACCTTTGAAGCCGTGATTTCAGGTGTGTCCAGTTTTGGATTCTGGGCAGAAACCGTTTTACACAAATGTGAGGGATTGGTTAGCATTATCAGTTTGAGTGATTACGACGATTTTAGACATATAGAATCTGATTATAGTTTAGTTGGCAGAAGAAGTGGTAGGAGTTTCCGCATTGGAGATAGAGTAATGATTAAAGTAGTTGCTGCGAATTTGGAGAAACGACAATTAGACTATGAATGGGTGATTGATGTAAAAAAAGAAGGTGAGGAGAAGCCAAAAAAAGCAAGAGCTGCTAAGCGATAGTTATTAGATGATGCCCATTTGTTTCATTAGAAAACTAGCATTCTTGTTTTGAGCTATTCCTTTTCGAATGGTATAGTCAAAGTATAAGTTGTTGTTTTCAATGAGACTTTCAAAACAGTAATTGGCTAAAATGCCTGGATATTCATTTTCCATAGCCCCGAGTTTTAAGTCATGTGTGGCAAAAAGACTCAGGCAATCCATAGCCATTAATTCTTTTACAAATTCCGCTGATCCATGGTATTTGTCTTCAGAATTGGTACCCCTTAGAATTTCATCTATCAAAACAAGGGATGCTTTTGAAGACTGAACGCCTATTTTTAAAGCTTGTAATTTTTTCAATTCAGCCATAAAATAAGAAGTGTTCTCTGCTAGACTATCGCTAATTCTAATAGAGCTAAAAATTTGCATGGGGCTAAATTCAAACTGAGTAGCGGCTACGGGTAAACCTGCTTGAGCCATGACTAGATTCATTCCAATGGCTCTTAGAAAAGTAGTCTTTCCACTCATGTTAGAACCAGTGATTAAAAATAGTTTTTCAGGACTGCCCATGACCAAATTATTTGCTACCGTTTTTGAAGCTGCTATTAGGGGATGAGAAAGATTTTTTGCTGATAAATACAGTGGCTTCTCTGAAATAATAGGTGTGCAATCATTTGGGTGTTGAAACCGGTAAACGGCAAAACAATTGAGTAATTCTATTTTTCCAACCAAGGCTAACCATGTTTCAAAATCTGCTTGGTGTTTGGTTTTCCAATTTTCCAAGGCCCACATATTTTGAATATCAAAAAGTAGGTAAGGATTGAATATCATAATTGCAAACAGGTTCAAACGTTGGTCAATTCTATTTGATAGTTTGGTCAATTCATTAATGGCCACACTGGCTTTCTGGGCAGATTCTTTGTATTGACTTAGTAAGGTGGAATCCTGTGGCACTACATCTTGAAATTTTTCTAATAGCCAGCCATATTGTTGTAATAGCGGTTGCTTGTTTTCAAAAGCCTGAAATCCAGATTGTATGTATTTTCCATGAATGCCAATGATGATCCAACCAAGAACAAAGCTTAATCCCAATAAACTAGGATTAGAACTGATCAGTGCGTGAATCAATAAAAACAGATTGAGAACAGGAATCAAATAGCGTAATAGCTGCAACCATTTTTTTTCTTGCAATTGGTTCTTGGTCTTAAGCCAATCTGCTACTTTATCTAAAGAAACAAGTGCTGTTTTTCTTTGTCTTGATGCCGCAATCATGGTTTCAACCAGCTGGATTTGTTGTGCATAGTTTGCAACAGCAATTTGGTGCTGGATAATGTCTGCTGGTTCCAATGGGGTTTTTAATTGCGCTGCCAAGGTTTGAGCGCCATAGATAGTGCTGGTTCTATTCAAGTAATGGTACAATGACCCTTTTCCAAATATGTCTAAATCAGACCAATATCCTTGACCATCTTCATATCCTGCGCCATTGTCAAAAAGATTGGTTCCTGCTTCTAAACAAAGCAGTTCATTTTTCAAAACTTCCAATAAAGATTTTAGTGCTGCTTGTTTGTTTTGCAAATTCACAAACCAACTAATACTGGCTAAAAATCCAGCCAAGCCTAATAATGCAACAAAGACTTTCACAGAACTAATGCCATGAAATAATTGGTAGACCATTCCTGCTGCAACTAAAAAACAAGCCAACCTTAATAAGGCTACTAGACTAATCCTTTTTTTAAGAAGGGATAATTGAGTTTGGGTGGAACTAATTCTATATTGGTAATGCTGAACAATTGCTGGCATAGTTATGACTTGGTTTCTTGAAATTCAATGCCTTCTGATTTTAGTGCAGCCAGAACGGGTTCATAGATTTGGGGCAAAATGGGAATATGTAATCCCTTTAGTTGAATCTGATTTTCTACAATAAGTTTGGCAGCTATGCCAAGTGGTAATCCTACCGTTTTGGCCATGGCCGTATGCTGATCATCTTCACCAATACAAACCAAGGAGCTTTTTAGGCTATGTGTTTCAGTACCTATTTGGAAATCAAATTCGTGCTGCATCACAATCATGTCTTTTTCACCCGGTAATAAAGCCAATTTGGTTTCAAGTAAAAATTGCAACACATCTGCAGCAGTTCCTTGGGTCATGGGTAGGAGGGCATCTTGGTCATGCAAACCCAACCAATTTAATTGTTCCAAGAAATGAGCAGCCATTGCTTCATGACTAGATTGTTCTACAAGTGAATCCATCCAATTTGTCAAATCCAGACGTTCTATATGCAGTTTGAAAAATGCCGCAATGGACAATTGATCAAATTGATAAATATGAGATTGGTCTGTAAGTCCTAAGTGTAAAATACCTGCCCAGCCTTTTAAAAATTCAGGATAACGCAAAGTGGTTCTCACAAAACTATTGGCAGATTCCAATCCATAAATGGGGATATAGCTCAAAGAATCTCTATTAGGATAAAACCCCAATGGATATAATCCTGGAATGTCTAGGGTTTCTTCATTATTAAACAAACCATGGTAAGGAATAGTTACTTCTTCTCCGTGTTCTAGATATCGCGCCCCAGCGCTACCTGCTAAAACCACATTTTTAGGGTTCCAACTAATTTTATAATGCCATGGATTGTCATCATTTTCCGGTGCTACCAAACCTCCGCAATGGGATCTAAAACTGTTGATCACGCCTCCTTTTGACTGAATCTCATGAATGATTTGCATGGCACTCATATGATCAATGCCTGGGTCAAGCCCCATTTCATACAAAAACAACAATCCTTTTTCTTCAATCTCATGAGATAATGCCTTGGTTTTCTCATCTAAATAGGAAGCTGTTAACAGGTTGATACCAAATTCCAGACAATCTTCCGCAATCAAATAATGCAGGGAGGGTGGCATCATGGAAATGACAATGCTGGCCGTTTTGACCAAGGACTTTCGGGCTTCTTGGTCTTCAATATTAATTTGAAGTCCCGTACTGCCCGGATGGCCGTCTAATTTGGCCAAAACCGTAGCCAAATTACTGTCTGCAACCGTTAATAACCAGTTGTTTTGGGTAATGGTTTTCTTTAAAAAATCAATCAAAACCGTGGCGGATTTACCGGCGCCAAAAACCAGGATATGGGCTTGCTTTGTCATTGGAAAAATTCTGGCTAAATGTACATACTATTGTGGATAAATGCCTGTTCTAAACTAAGGGGTTCACGCG
>CAMFKK010000272.1 GCA_945957225.1 uncultured Sphingobacteriia bacterium
TATAAGAGACAGGGACATAGTTCCTTACAGAAAATTAGTTTTGCTGGATTATTAGTGACACTTGGAATCATTTACGGCGATATTGGAACCTCTCCACTCTATGTATTCCGTTCTATTATTGGAGAAAGACAAATTACGGAAACCCTTGTTTATGGGGGAATTTCTTGTGTTATCTGGACCCTTACTTTACAAACTACTTTTAAATATGTTTTCCTTACCCTTCAAGCAGATAATCGGGGAGAGGGTGGAATTTTTTCTTTGTATGCGCTAGTGCGCCGATATGCCAAATGGCTTTATATTCCGGCTATTATTGGTGCAGCAACCTTATTAGCCGACGGGATTATTACCCCTCCTATTTCTGTGTCATCCGCCATTGAAGGATTGGGTGGCATTAAAGGCTTGGAAAAAACCATTGTCCCAGGTAATAATCTAACCGTGGGTATTGTCATTGGCATTATTTCATTATTGTTTTTCTTTCAAAGATTTGGCACCAAAGTGGTGGGTTTTGCATTTGGGCCAATCATGTTGGTGTGGTTCAGTATGATCATGATATTAGGGGCTATACAAATTAGTCATTCCCCTTCTATTTTGAAAGCATTCAATCCTTATTATGCCTATGATTTGTTGCTGAATTATCCCAAAGGATTCTGGATTCTTGGCGCTGTATTTCTTTGCACAACTGGGGCAGAAGCGCTTTACAGTGATTTAGGTCATTGCGGTAGAAAGAATATTCAGGTAAGTTGGCTTTTTGTCAAATTTGCATTAATTGCCAACTATATGGGTCAAGGCGCATGGTTGTTAGCGCACCACAGTCCTACCTTAAATGGACTAAATCCATTTTATGAATTGATGCCCCATTGGTTTTTATTAATTGGGGTCACCATTGCAACACTAGCCACCATTATTGCGTCACAGGCTTTGATTAGTGGTTCATTCACGCTGATTAGCGAAGCCATCAGCTTAAATTGTTGGCCAAGAGTAGCCATTAAATTCCCTACCAATGTAAAGGGTCAGATTTATATACCTAGTTTAAACTGGATACTTTGGATTGGTTGTGTAGCAATGATGTTGTATTTCCGTAAAAGTGAGCATATGGAAGCTGCATATGGTTTTTCCATTGTCATTGCCATGCTCATGACAACTACACTCATGTTTATCTATATGTTGCGAGTTAAAAAGTGGAACGGACTAGTTATTGGAATAATCATGATGGTATTTGTTTCAGTTGAGTTTTCTTTTTTTATAGCCAATGTGGCTAAAATAAAAGAAAGATGGATGTTCCTCTTTTTTGAATTTGCCTTGATTTTCATCATGATTATCTGGTTCAGGGCCAGAAAAATTACAAACCGCTATTTACAGTTTGTAAAACTATCGGACTATCTGCCTAGGCTGATGAATCTAACAGTAGATAAAGATTTTCCTAAATATGCTTCACACTTGGTTTATTTAACAAAAGCAAATTATGAAGGGGAAATAGAGAAAAGAATCATGCACAGCATTTTGCATAGAAAACCAAAACGTGCAGAAGTATATTGGTTTGTTCACATAAACAGATCTGATAATCCCTTTACCATGGAATATAGCACCAAAGAATTGGTGCCAGGAAAAGTGATTCGAGTAGACTTTAATTTGGGTTTTAGAATACAACCAAGAATCAATATGTTATTTAAAAAAGTGATGCAGGAAATGTATACTCATAAAGAAATTTATGTAGAAAACAAATATGAAAGCCTTGACCCCAATACGTTTCATGCCGATATTACATATGTAATCATAGAAACATTTCTATCTGTTGAAAACGATTTTTCTCTGAAAGAAGGTTTTATTATGGATTCTTATTTTACTATTAAGAATTGGTCGCAATCAGATCAAAAGGCCTTTGGATTAGATACAGCTGTTACTGTAATGGAAAATGTACCACTGGTTATTAACCAAAAAGCGGAAATTCCGCTTAAAAGAATCCAGGAACACAATGGATGGCATTCATGATTTTTTGGCAATTGGTAGTGTGAATTGAAAATTACTTCCTTCTCCAATGCTGCTTTCTACCCAAATAGTTCCTTGCTGTGCTTCTATAAATTCTTTTGAAATAGCCAGACCTAAACCTGTCCCTGTTCTGTCTATAGTTCCCGGTACTTTAAAATAACGTTCAAATATTCTTGGCAGGTATTTTGCTTCAATACCCCTACCATAGTCTCTTATAAAGAAAAGTACATGGTTCTCTGAAGATCTAAATCCAGTTTCAATAAATGAATTTTCTAAACTATATTTTACTGCATTGGTTAAAAGGTTATTGAGCACCCATGTTGTTTTTTCAGGATCGCCTAATGCCATTGAATTGGTTTCTTCAGCGTCTATTTTAATCACCAAATGTTTTTGCTGTGCTTGAAACTGAACAGTTTGTATTGCATTTGCAAGTATCAACTTTGGATTAAAAGGTTGTAATTTAAGTTGAAGATTACCTGTTTCAACTTGAGAAATGTTTAGTAATTCTCCAGTTATTTTTAATAACCTATTGCTGTCTTCTAATATACTTTTAATTAAATCTTTTTGTTCTGGATTGCAAGCCCCAGTTTTTTCATTTAACAAAAGACTCGCTCCCATCTTAATTGATGCAATAGGGGTTTTTAATTCATGTGAAACGGTAGCTATGAAATTGGTTTTAGCTTCGTTTAATTCATGAAATGGAGTAATGTTTCTTAATACAATCACTCTGCCAATTAAATTGTCCTGATTTGTAACATTAAATACGTCTTTATTAAAATAGCTTTCCTTATTATCAGCATATATTTTCAATTCTTGACTTACTTGCTCTTCTTGAAGTAGTTTTCTCATTAGGTCATTTTCTATGGCTAAGTCAGGTCCATATTTTCCCAATATTTCTGTTTCTTTAAAACCAAGTAGATTTTCTGCAACTCGGTTCAAAAAAAGGATTTTATTTTTTTCATCAAATCCAATAATCCCATCTTTCATTTGATTGATAATGGTTTCAATTCTACTTTTTTCAAAAGTAATTTTTGCAAGATTGCTATGTTCATAAGCATCTAATTTTTCTGCCATTGAATTAAAAGCATTTGCAAGCTCACCAAATTCATCTTTTTGTTCCAAATGAATTCGTTTGTCGTACTGTTTATTTGCAATGGCAGAGATGCCTTCAGAAAGGGCTTTAACAGGTTTAGAAATGATCTCTGGGAAATTGACAACAAAAGTGAATGTTACCAAAGTGAGAATAGTAAACAATACACTTAGAACCAAAATAGCATTATCTGCCGTATTTTGAGCTACTTCATTTTTTCTTTGTATGGCATTTTGATTCAATTCATTGATTTGTCTAATATCTGCAACTAAAAGAGTGGTTAATTGGTTATTGCTGTTTATTTTCCATTGATTAAAGTGTTGTCTTAGTGTACCTGTTGCTTCTTTTTCACCTTTTTCAGTAATATTAGCTTCTTGTTTTTTTAAATTCTTCTCAAATTCAATCAACACTAAGGAGTCTTTTCCACCCGAATCAATTGCTTTTAACATATTGTTGGTGTAGACTAAGGTTTCATGATTGTTCTGAATAATTCTGTTTGCATCAACTTTTAACTTTGAAATATAAAAAATACCTAGTCCTCCAAAAAGCAGGATTACTACAAATAGGAAACTAAGTCCAAAACTAAGTTTGGTTTTTAGATTGAGTTGCATATCATGATAAAATTACTATGTCAATATCTGATTTAGATAATTTTTTGAGAAGCTGATTAAAAACGGCTGTTTTTAGAATCACATTTATCAAACTTAAATGAGGTTTTCCAATACAAATTGTTGTAATCTGCTTTTGTTCAGTTATTTCAAAAATGGTTTTTGCAACATTTTCGTTTTTAATTCTAATAACATCTCCACCCAATTCGGTGGCCAGTTTAAAATTATTTAAAAGATGGCGCTGTGCTGCCAACCCAATTTTATCGCCAGACTCTTTTTCTGTTTGCACATAAAGTAAATACCAGCTAGAACCATAATAAGATGCAAGTCTTGATGCTTTTCTTATCACTTTTTTAGCAATTTCATGATTGCTGCTGATACATGCTAAAAATCGTTCTGGACGTAAAAGCATTGTTTTTGGTAGTTCTGATTCAATCTTTCTTTCTAATTGCTGTGCAACTTCTTTTAATGCCAATTCTCGTAGCTGCAATATTTTTTCAGGTTGGAAAAAATTTTGTAAAGCCCTTTCAATTTTGTCTTTGGCATAGATTTTACCTTCTTTTAGCCTTGTAAGTAATTCTTCTGCAGTAAGATCTATATTCACCACTTCGTCTGCCTGCTTTAAAATTTTGTCAGGAATTCTTTCTGTTACATCAATTCCTGTAATTTCTTTGATACTAGGATGGAGACTCTCAAGGTGTTGGATATTAACTGCTGTCTCTTATACA
>CAMFKK010000273.1 GCA_945957225.1 uncultured Sphingobacteriia bacterium
TGGCAAAAGTGATTGAAGGCACTTATTATGAGAAACAGATTCTGGTATTGATTGATGAAGTGTTAGACGAAAACGGAACGGTTAAAGACAATGCATCAGATGACCTCCAGAAAATTAGGATGAGTCTGTTTAGGAAAAGGAATGAGTTACGCAGGATGTTTGAAAAAGTCATTGCCAAATTAGCCAAAGCGGGTTATACAGCTGATATTGATGAAAGTTTTAGTAATGGCAGAAGGGTAGTGGCTGTTTTTGCAGAACACAAACGTCAGGTAAAAGGAATTCTCCATGGGGAGAGCGATAGTAGGAAAACAGCTTTTATTGAGCCTGAGGAAACCATTGAATTGAATAATGACGTGTTTTCTTTGGAACACGAAGAAATCAAGGAAGTGCAGAAAATTCTTCGTGCATTAACTGCTAGAATGCAAGTATATGCACCATTGTTAAGTTCCTATTTAACGGTTGCAGGAGAGTATGATTTTATTAGGGCAAAAGCTAGATTGGCATTGGACATGAATGCTCATTTGCCCAATTTGGTAGATCGCGCGCATATTCATCTGGTAGACGCGTATCATCCATTATTATACCTCTATCATAAAAGTTCCGGAAAGAAAACCATTCCGGTTACGCTCACTCTAGATGATAAGAATAGAATATTGGTCATCAGTGGACCAAATGCCGGTGGTAAAACGGTGACCATGAAAACCATTGGTCTAAACCAATTGATGTTGCAAAGCGGATTATTGGTTCCTGTTAGTGCTGTTTCAACCATGGGTATTTTTAAGCAATTGTTTATCCATATTGGGGATACACAAAGTATTGAATTTGAACTAAGTACGTACAGTAGTCATTTAATGCACATGAAGTATTTCATGGAAGTAGCCAATGGAAAGACCTTGTTTTTTATTGACGAATTGGGAAGCGGGAGTGACCCCAATTTAGGGGGCGCTTTTGCAGAAGTAATCATGGAAGAATTGTGCAAGAAACATTCTTTTGGCGTAGTCACAACCCACTATTTGAACCTAAAAGTGATGGCTAACCATACCCCAGGAATTTTGAATGCAGCCATGCAATTTGATGAAGTCAATTTAATGCCCATGTATCGGTTGATAGTGGGCAAACCTGGTAGCTCTTATACTTTTGCTATTGCTGAAAGAATTGGACTCTCTACCAAACTTATCCAACGAGCAAGGCAATTGGTTGACGAAGACCATTTTAAATTAGACAAGTTGCTCAATAGAACCGAGCAAGATTTGCAACATTTAGATAAAGAAAAGAAACAGCTTAACAAATTGCTTAGAGAAAATGATCAGTTGAAAAAAGAGATGGAGAAAGTGTTGGATAAGGAGAAGCACCAACAACAAGTAGAACTACTCAAACAACAGAATAGAATTACAGAAGATAGAATAGTCTATCTCAAAGACATGGAAAGAAAGCTCAAGCAGATTGTGCTTGATTGGAAAAAAACAGATAATAAACAAGAGGTTGTAAAGCATCTACAGAACCTTTTATTCAAACAAAAGGAAACCATTGTTGTGAATAAGTTGGCCAAGAAAACAGATGCTAAATTCAAAGAAACCCATTTGGATATTGTGGTTGGTGCATTGGTTAAATCAAAAAAGAACTACCAAGTAGGGGAGGTTAAAGAAATCAGGGGTAAACGCGCCATTGTACAAATTGGTTTATTACCCATGAATGTAGACATGGCGGATCTGATTGCAGTAGAGAAAATTGAAGAACCTGTTAAATAGGTTGATACTATTACAACCATCTCTTTGCATTCCTGAAAATTCAGGTGAATTCTAGATACAAATCAGGTTTTAGGCTTATATTCCTAATCAATTCTTTTCTATTCATGTTGCGTATCATCCTATTTGCCATTGGAATGTATTTTTTACAATTACCAGTTCATGCACAGGTATGCAGTGGCAGTTTGGGAGACCCAGTATTAAAAATGACATTTGGTAGAGGACCAACAGGTCCAATTATTCCTCCCTCTAGTAAAACAGGTCTTAGCTATAGCGGTTCCCCTTGTGTTAAGGATGGTCAATTTAGCTTAGCTACATTTTTCTTTGGCTGCTCCCCAACCATTTGGTATACACCCTTAGCGGGAGATCATACAGGAACTAGTTCAGTAGCTGAATCCCTTGGTTATTTTATGATGGTCAATGCAGATATTCCTGGTAAAGTGGTTTATCAGGATACAGCTACTGGTCTTTGCGGTAATACCAATTATGAATTTGCTGCTTGGATCATGAATGCCGTAAAAGACAGTTCCTGTGGTTTTAATAGTATTAAGCCCAATTTGATTTTTAGAATTGAAACAGTCAATGGTGTTTTAATCAAAGAACAATCAAGTGGTGATATTCCAACAGAAATTGACACTCGTAAATGGGTACAAAAAGGAACCTGCTTTATGACACCTCTTGGGACTACTGCAGTGGTATTAAAAATCATCAATAATGCCCCTGGGGGATGTGGCAATGATTTTGCAATTGATGATATAACCCTTAGACCTGGTGGTGTAGCTACGGTATCAACTTCTGTAAATGGGCAGACAAGCACCCTTATTGATATTTGTGAAAATCTACAAATAGACTTGACCATAATTGCAAGTATTTCAGGCTTAAATAGCCCTCAAATGCAATGGCAAGAAAGTTTGGATTCTGGCAAAACATGGAGAGATCTTGTAGGAGAAACGGGTTTACAATACATTAGAAAAGCTAGTGCTGGTGGTGGATTTCAATACCGAATAATGGTAGCAGAAATAGGGAATTTTGGTTCTACGGCATGCAGAGTTGCATCGGAGCCCATTTTGGTCAATATCAATCCCATTGCGCCAAAATTATCCATACATCATGTATCAGCATGTACCGGAATTAATGTGACACTTGATGCACCCTTGGGTACCGCATTCCAATATCTCTGGACAGGGCCAAATCAATATCAAGATATCAGTAGTAACGCAGTGATTAATAAGGTCAAATTTCAAGACTCAGGTTATTACCATGTTAGAATAACAACAGATCTAGGTTGCATAGCAATTGATAGCATCTATGTAACTGTAAACCCAGGAGTAAATCTTCAATTACCAGTTGCTATTACCACTTGTGAAGGTGTTGGCGTTACCCTTAACGCTAATGGAGGAACCGCATATCAATGGAGTCCAAGTACAGGTTTATCAAATGCTGCCATTGCAAATCCATTGGCCAATCCATCAGATACCACCACCTATACTGTAAAAGTTCAAAATCAATATGGATGTAGGGATTCAGCAAGGGTAGAAGTACAGGTTTGGAAAAAGCCCTTAGTGTCGGCTGGCAAAGACAAAAGCATTGCAGCTGGAGAAACCGTTCAATTAGACGGAAGCATTTCAGGTAATTATAGCAGTTTTCAATGGAGTCCAACCAGTTCCATGCTCAATCCAACCTTTATTAACCCAAGTGTTCAACCAACCCAAAGTATCCAATATATACTCACAGGAATATCTTCTTTTGGTTGTGGCAATTATTCAGATACAGTTTTGGTGAATGTTTTTCAAGAACTCATCATTCCCAATGCTTTTTCGCCCAATGGCGATGGAATCAATGATAATTGGAAGGTTCGCGGTTTAGAAACCTACCCCGATGCTGTTGTCAGCATATTCAATAGATATGGCCAATCCATTTTAAAGCAAAAAGGGATATCTGTTGCTTGGGACGGCAAGCTAAATGGTCAATCATTACCCATTGGTACTTATTATTACATTATAGAATTAAATAATGGATACGCTCCGGTTTCAGGATCTATTCTGTTGATTCGTTGAAAAGGCTGATTTTTAATCAGTTATCCTTTACCCAAACGATTTTTTTTCAAGGAATTTCATGGCCTAAAACCCTTTACAGTATTGGATTACAGGAGATTGTTGGGTTCTTTTTCTTTTCTATTTGCATAGTTTTTTTGGAATATCAAGCCGCAGGCTATTATTTTGCACCCGGAGAGTTGGCAGAGCGGTCGATTGCGGCAGTCTTGAAAACTGTTGACTGTAACAGGTCCTGGGGTTCGAATCCCTAACTCTCCGCAAAAAAAAATAAAAGGCCCAGCTTTGCTGGGCTTTTTTATTTCCGCAGCTTTAACGAGCTGGCTCGATTAAAGCGAAGGGAATAAAAAACCAGGCCGCTAGGCCAGGCCTTTTATTTTTTATGCAGGACCCCCTCCAAACGGGATCAGTGGGACACTAATCCCCTCCAAAATCACCAGTAAGACAATCACCTCTAAACCAAAATGAAAAACAAAACCTCGGCACCAGCCGAGGTCAAACCAATATCACCAGTAAGACAATCTCGTCAAAACCAAAATATAAAAATAAAACCTCGGCACCAGCCGAGGTCAAACCAATATCACCAGTAAGACAATCTCGTC
>CAMFKK010000274.1 GCA_945957225.1 uncultured Sphingobacteriia bacterium
ATTGGGGCTTGCTCCTCCTACCACTTCTACTTCTTCTATCATTTCGCCAACTTGATAGCCTGTTTTAAACCTATCCACCACTTTATTGGTTTTCAAATCAATGGTAAATACACTCATGGCTTCTTCCGCATTAGGACTTCCCACGCCTGGAATTTTTCTTCCTTCCACTTCTGTTCCTTCTCTAGACTCTTTGGTATTATCACCATAAGGATGATGCGAAATCATTAGAGAATCATAATTTTTCCTATTTGCACCTTCTATCAGCGGATATGCATAAGCACCTACATTAGCAACAAATGCAGTATTGCCATCTGGACTCAAGGCAAGTCCAAAAGGTTGTCTACCAACAGGAATAGTGGCTGTAATTTTTTTACTTGCTAATGCCAGCCTAACCATTCTAAAATTTCCTCTATCTAATACCAACAATTCAGAACCATCCTTTGATAATAAGAGATCTGAAGTAAAACTATCGTCGTAAAACTTATAATTAACAGCTGCATTTAGTGAAATAGAATCTAGTCTTTTCATTTGCTCTAAATCATACACAAGAACCGCCCCATTATCTCCACCACTTAAATAAACGGTTTTTGAATCAGCACTAAATGCAACACCTAAATAAGACCCATTAGAAAATGGGGAAACTATTTTGTTGTCATAAGAAGGCACTCTAGTAGTATTCATACTAGCAATGTCTATTAATGTAAATACGCCATCGTGTAAGGTGATGGCTTTTTTCCCATCGGGAGAAATTTTTAATGCAAAGGGATCATGGGTTATCCTGATTAACTGACCCGCAGGCGTTAGATATCTTCCACTAGGCAAAACGGAAATACCTTTTTCGTCAATCTTAGTAAATTGATTGGTGCCTGGAACCTGTAAAACAGTGGCTTTTTTTTGAGATAGGGCCTGGATTCCAAAACACAGAATTACACCAACCAATAATACTTTATTCATATTCAAAGTTTTACTTGAAAAATAGGAGTGAAATTTACCAAACTTCACTCCTATTTCAAGTTTTATTACCAATAGTTTTGTTGATTTATTTTATAATCCACATTTGAGCATTGATATTATCATTTCCACCATACTGGCTTGCTACCGCTGCAGTAAAATTGTCTTTATTAGTAGACAATTCAGAGGCAGGATATTGATAACGCAATGGAATAACACCGCTATTGCCAGTACCAGCACCGGTACTAAAACTGGGAACTCCAGTTCTACGCCATTGATAATATGCTTCTAAACCGGAATTTCTGGCAAGCGTTAAATATCGCTGTGTCAAAATTTGGTTCAATCCAGTGGCGCCAGGACCTGCATACTTTACAGCTGGCTGATTAAAATAATCGGTATAATTAAAATTGATGCTATAGTTTACATAATCTCCAGGAGCAGTTCCCTTCAAAAATGAAACGGTATTTGCCCCATCATTAACACCATAGAATGCAAACATGGCTTTGATACCTTTTTGATACCATGTATCTGCAGAACCTGTTAACCAACCACGATGAATAGCTTCGGCTATATTTAAGCACATTTCAGGATAACCTACAATAAATGTATTCTCCCCTTTTAAACCATCATAATAGCGCTTACGGCCAATGGTTGAATATTTACCTGCCACCACATTTCCACCCAAGATACTCATGTCTTCTCCATTTGGGCCTCCAACAAATGACTTATAAGAAGTATCTGAAAAACCAAGTGCTCTAGCAGGCTCAGCAACTTTCATAGCACGTAAGTCTTTCAAATTACTCAAAGTATTCAACCATGTAGCGGCAACGCATAAACGCAAGGCATCATTACCGTAGTTGTTCTTGTTATTAGGATAAAAATTAAACTGATCATTGTATACATACTCTAAATTATCAGACAAATCTGTCATAATAGGATACTTAGTGCTATTATTGACAACATCGGTAAACTTCTGTTTGATATTTAAATCAGCGTCTGCTTCTTTTTTACTCAACTCAATCAAAACGCGCAACTTAAAGGTATTGACTACTTTCTGCCATTGTTTCAAGGCTGTTAATGGATCTTTAGCATTGGAGATTCTTTCAACAAAATAGAAATCACCCAGCAAAGAAGTATTAGATGCTGCAATCAATGATGCCAACTGCGTATTAGCGTCTTCCAACAATTGTAAGCTTTGAATAAAAATCTGCTTTTGAGTATCGTACTTGGGAGTAGGATTTTCCAAACCTTTTAAGGCTTCAGTCATTGGAAGATCTCCTACCTTCAAGCTCATCCCAACAAAAATATAGGCTTTGAAAAATTTAGCTAATGCAGCATATGGGTTATTGGGCCCAGATGCTTTTTCTGCTTCTTTTTCCATTGCTACCACATTTCTTAGGGTACCGTATTCTAAACCTGCAGCACCTGTCCAATATTCATTGGTACCGTAATAGGTATAAGATGAAAGTGTAAACTGGCCAAATTTGTCTGCGTCACCTCCCGGTGCAACAAAAATATCATTCTCTACTTGTCTTAACAATAAGTAAGCAGGCACAGAAGTTGGCTGATTGGGATTGACAGCAAATTCCTCAAACTTCTTGGTACAACTTCCTGCCAACAAAGCAAGGGCTAAGACCAAGGTTCCTATTTTGATTTGTATTTTCATGATTTTGTTTTTGATTGTTTTCAAGAATTTTGGTTTAGAAAACAAAGTTTAAATTGAAACCATAGCTACGGGTTGTAGGCGTTTGTAGGTTTGGCTCACGGGCATTACTGTTAGATATATTTCTACCAGAATACTGGTCCACATCAATGTCTTTAAACCTAGAAGGGAAGAAGTAAAGAAGGTTACGACCCACCAATGAAACATCAATTTTAGTGATAAATGAATTTTTGCCTAAGAATTTAGTGGGCACTGAATAAGTGATAACCACTTCACGCAATTTTGCATAGGTTTTTGCAACAGAAGTGTTTTCAAAGTTGTTGAAGAATCGGCTAACATAATCCTGAATAAACTTAGCTTTAGAAGCATTTGGTTTGAATTGCAATGCACTCATATTGGTGATTACACCAGTTACTGGGTCATATTGAATAGTTGCACCATTGCTCAATTGTACACCCTCACCAATATAAGAACCTTCAAAACCAGGTTTATTATAATTCCTAAACTCATACTCTCTTGCAGCACCAACAGCACCTTCTACTGTCATTATATTACTTCCACCTTCAATGCCTTTTCTCATCACATAATCTTGTACAACACCTCCCACTTTTCCGTCAAATTGGAATGCAAAGCTGAAGGACTTATAGGTAAACTTGTTATAAATAGACCAACTAAAATCAACGTCACCATTTCCAACATACTGCGCTTTGGGCAGGTATACAGGATAACCAGCACTATTATTGATTACTTGACCATCAGTAGTTTTAGCGGTTACACTGGCAAATAATTTATCAACCCTGTCTCCTTCTTGGAATTGGTAATTAGCAAAATTGGAAGGTAGTTCTTTATAGATCTCTTTGTAAGTAGACCAGTTAACCAATACATCCCAATTCAACCCTTTAGCAGTTCTTAATGGATTACCCATTAATGAAAGTTCAACACCTGATAATTTTGTTTTGATGGCATTGGTAGTAAAACCTGTAATACCAGTTGTTTGTGACAAAGGATAGTTTCTAATCCCAGGTCCATTGATATTGCTATAATAAGTAGCACTAAAACCTAATCTATTTTTCAAAAATTTCATATCAAGCCCTAACTCAGTACTTGTCAAAACAGAAGACTTAATATTTGGATCAATCTTATTACCAGGTGCATAAGCACCAGTTTGGCTATTATATACAGTACCAATAGAATAAGCAGGATCTGACAAGGAATAAGAAGGCCCACCATATACACTTACATAAGGAGCCCCATATCCTAATGGATAAGCTGCAGGACCTACATAGGCAGTGGTATTAGGAGATTTGGCTGCTGCATAACTAGCACGCACTTTCAAAAAGCTTATTTCTTTTGGAAGATTCACGTAATCTGAAACAACTGATGCTGCAGAGAATGAAGGGTAGAAATATGTATTATTGTTTAATAACAAAGTACTATTCTTATCAACCCTACCTGTGGTTGTAAAAGAAACATATTTCTTATAATCCAAACTAACTGAATAATAAGCACTCAATACCAACATGTCTGACCTGAAATTGTATGCTTTTACAGGATTCAATGAATTGGAAAAAGAATACAATCCAGGAACGTTTAAATAATCAGTTGTGGTAAAAGTTGAACGATAATTAAAGTTTCTAGCATTCACCCCAGCAAAAGCATCAATAGCAAATCCGCCTTTGATATTTCCATTGTACTTAACTAGACCCTCAATATTATTATCAACCAATGCCCTTGTGTCTTCACGATAATCTC
>CAMFKK010000275.1 GCA_945957225.1 uncultured Sphingobacteriia bacterium
ACAAAATCAGCAACTAGGTGAAGTAATAGTAACGGCAAATAAACGTGAAGAGGATATTTTAAAAGTGGCAACTTCCATCACATCTCTTTCGGCCAAAAAAATTGAGGACACAAGAACTTGGGGTCTGAAAGATTTGACAGCATTGGTACCCAACTATTCCTATCAAGAATTGGGTGTTGCTAGTCAGCAATTGCAATCCATACGCGGCATTCAGGCGTTTAGTGAAAATCCGGCAGTATCAACCTATATTGATGATGTAAATAATCTGGATATATTGGCTAATGGTTATGCTTTTACTGACATAGAACGTATTGAAGTATTAAGAGGGCCACAAGGAACTTTATTTGGTAGAAATGCAATGGGTGGAGTTGTAAACATTATCACTAAAAAACCTACCAATAAAACCTCGGGTTATGTAGAAGCAGGAATGGGAAACCAAGGATTACAAAGGTATGCAGTTGGCATAAAGACGCCGATTCTTAAGGACAAATTGTTTTTTGGTTTTTCTGGTTTATTCCAAACCAAAGATGGTTATTTTAAAAATGACACAACTGGAACAGGTGCAACTGATGGATCTGTTAATGGAAAAACTGTAGGAGGAGAAAAAAATCTCTATGGAAATGTATTTTTGAAATGGTTACCTACTAGCCGATTATCTTTTACACTTAACTTAAAAGGACAAAGCGATTGGAGTAAGAGTACAGGATTTATGATTTCGCAGCCATCAGAAGTATTTGCTTTTGCAAATCCAGAAAAATTAAATCTTAGAAGAATAGGAGAACACAAAAGAAACATCATTACCAATTCATTAACGGCAAAGTATTTTGGAAGTAATTTTACAATTACTTCAATATCTGCCTATCAAAATATTAGATTGGGGTATAAGGATGTTGATTTCCCGGGATTTTACCACACATTTTATGAGAAGAAAGTAGGTGAGTTATTGCCACCACAAGAGGTTTATAGTCAAGAAATAAGGATTAATTCTAGTAGTAGTAACAAGTTGCAATATACCGCTGGGTTGTATGGATTTTCCCAAAAGGGATTTGAGCCAACAACCAATTTGGTATATGAATTATCCAATGCTGAAGCTGCCGCTTATGGCCTTCCAAAAGGTTCTTATATTATTTATAGGAATAGGAGTAACAATCAAGGATTGGCTGGATTTGGTGAAATCAGTTATCAGTTTACTCCAACATTTAAAGCCACAGTTGGATTGCGATATGATTATGAACATAAACAATCTACTTTTAATGGATTTGGAGACGCGGCACTTGTAAATGGAGCGGTTACCAATTTTGTTCCAGATACAACTGCCAAAGGAAACTATTCTGCAGTTTCACCCAAGCTAGCTTTGAGTTATGCCATTAATCCCAATGCCAACTTATATGTATCCTACAACAGAGGTTTTAGGTCTGGAGGCATTAATGCACAAAGATTTGCAGCTAGCTCAAGTGTAAAACAGACTTTTGACCCAGAATATTCTGATAATTTTGAAGCAGGATTTAAAACTAGTCTTTTAGACAACAGAGTTATTATTAGCGCATCCACATTTTTGATTAAATGGAAACAAATGCAACTCTATAATTTGGTTGCGCCATTTACTTATGCAAGGGAAAATGTTGGTAATGCTGAATCAATGGGTTTTGAATTTGAGCTAACCGCCATTCCATTAAAAGGATTACAGTTAGACGCCAACCTTGGATTTAACAAAACCAAATACAATGACTTTGCATTAACCAGAGTAAACTATGGTACTGGTGCTGAGACCAAAACAAATGTTGGAGGTAACAGTTTGTCAAATACACCAAGTCATACCATTTATTTTGGTGCCCAATATGAAATGCCCATCTCTAAAAAACTAAAAGCTGTAGTCAGAGGAGAAATCAGAAATATTGGACAATACTATGCTGATATTCAAAATACGCTTAAGCAGCCTTCTTATAGTTTGCTAAATAGCCGTATAGGATTATCTTATGAAAATTGTAGTTTGTTCTTATGGGGACAAAACCTGACCAATGAGAAATATTTGCTTTATGGCACATCTGATACCAGTTTTGGTAGAACCGTATTAATGGCTTCGCCAAGTACCTATGGTATCACTTTCAGTGCTAAATTCTAATTTCAATCACAAAGCCAAAGACTATTTAGTCTTTGGCTTTTTAAATACCAGAAAATGAAAACATATAGCTTTCTATTAATCTTGCTCATGATAGGAATTGGCACTACTAATTCCTTTTCCCAATCCAGCAATAAGGATTCAATTGAAAAGAGGCATAATGAAATGATGGCAATCATGATGACTCAACCTAAATTGCCCATAAAAACAATTGGCATTTTGGTGTATGATGGCTACAATACATTAGACGCCATGGGTCCATATCATACATTAGCTGAATTGTCTGGTACAAAGACCTTTTTTATATCTAAGAAAAAAGGGATGGTAAAAAACCAAAGAGGTTTAGAAATAAAAGTGGACAGTTCATTTGCAGAAGTAAAAAGTCTTGACATTTTAGTGATACCTGGAGGGGCAGTAGAAACATTTATGCAAACCAAGGATACTGCAACCATTAATTGGATCAAAAAGATTGATCAAACAACAAAGTATACCACAAGTGTTTGTACGGGTGCATGGATTCTAGGAGCAACCGGTTTATTACAAGGTAAAAATGCTACAACAAACTGGTATAGGGCGGAAGAAATGCTTAAAAGTTATGGTGCTAAATTTGTGCAAGAACGTTGGGTAAGGGACGGAAAATATTGGACAAGTGCCGGTGTTACAGCTGGAATTGATATGTCTCTTGCAATCATTGACGAATTGATGGGAAAAAAATATACACAGGGTGTAATGCTAGATTTAGAATACAATCCCAAACCCCCCTATAATGCAGGAACTCCCGAAAATTCTGAAAAAATTGTAGCAGATATGATGAAAGAAATGTACGATATGGCTTTATTGCCTTTGATTCAAAAACAGATTAAACAATGAGGCAAATAAAAATTCTTGTACTAATTTTTTTTCTGGCTTTACAGTTTGGTTGTAGCAATCAACCTGAAAAATCAACAAACAAACATAAGACGCATGAACAGTTGATGACCGAATTGTTTCCCAAGCCCAAAGTTGCAATTAAAACAGTAGGCATTCTGTTATATGATGGTTATACTACACTAGATGCCATGGGTCCTTACCAGGTATTGAGTGAAATGATGGGCGTAAAAGTGTTCTTTGTTGGTAGAACAAAAGGATTGATTTCAAATATGAATGGTGTCAAAACCTTATGTGACACATCTATTTCTGAAGTGAAAAACCTAGACATTCTAGTAATTCCAGGAGGACTTAGAGAAACCTATCAAGCCACCAAAGACAGTTTGCTGCTCAACTGGATAAAAAGCATTGATAGTACTACCAAATATACCACTAGTGTTTGTACAGGCGCATGGATACTAGGTGCCACTGGCTTATTAAAAAACAAGGAAGCTACAACCCATTGGTTTGGAAAACAGATATTGGCAGAACAGTTTGGAGCTACCATTAAAAACAGTAGGTATGTAGTTAGTGGTAAGTATTGGACCAGTGCAGGTGTAACAGCCGGTATGGATATGAGTCTTGCACTATTGAATGAGATTAGGGGTGAAAAGTATACCAAAACAGCCATGCTTGATTTAGAATACGACCCCAAACCAATATACAATGCAGGTAGTGAGCAAAATACAGAAAAAGAAATAGTAGAAATGATGCGATCCATGTATCAAGGTGGAATGGAATCTGTTTTGCACCCTAAAAAATAAGGGCCTCAATTTCATATCAACAATAGGCATCTTTCAAATTCAAAAATCTTTTAAATATGGGAAGGTGGAAAATCACCAGTTATTTTTCACCTTCCTAATTCCTTTGCTAGCATTATCTGCAATGGCTATATGACTTATTGATGGAGGTCCCGATGCTTTTCTAATCACCAATCTAATTTTATCAGACTTGATATATATAGGAAGCTGAATTATTTTACAGGCCCCAATAGTTTCTCCAGTATAAAAACTGTTCCATGCACCATTAGAATAGGATTGTAATTCAAATTCTTGAATGTTAAAGATTCTAATACTGGAAAATCCATCACCAAGGTCTTTCATCTTGGCATTTTCCATAATGCTTATGCGATTGAAACTAGTTGGGTTTGTAAAAGCAATTTCCAAATTAGCCAGTGTATCTGTAGAGGTCCAAGCAGTTTCTAAGCTATAATCAATGGCATTCTTAGCAGGATCATTTGCAGTAGCTGAACTTGCATTAACGGGTAGGTTGAAAGCTTGATTAACCGGTCCCGATGGAAGTTTTGAATTGCCACCCCGGATCCCCAGCCTG
>CAMFKK010000276.1 GCA_945957225.1 uncultured Sphingobacteriia bacterium
CAGCGTCAGATGTGTATAAGAGACAGTTGCTACACCTTATAAAAATTCATCCTGCAAAAGATTAAATATGTTCCTGCGCTGGATGGTACGCAAGGATAAAAAAGGGGTTGATTTTGGCATTTGGAAAAGCATCAAACCCGCAGACCTGATCTGCCCCATTGACCTACATGTGGCTAGGGTAGCAAAGCGATTTCAATTATTGGATAGAAAACAAACCGATTGGGCCGCTGCGGTGGAACTAACCCAATACTTGCGTACCTTGGATGCAAAGGATCCAGTGAAATATGATTTTGCTTTGTTTGGCTTGGGTGTGATGGAAAAATATGTTTGACAGTCTTAGCGCATGAATACAAATACTGATTTGCAAGCCTTAGAGAAAATGAGTCTAGCTGATTTGATAGCCCATATCAATCACCTGATTGCGCATGATTTTTCTAAACTGGTTTACCTACTATATGCCGTAGACGTGCCTGAGAAAAAACTCAAACAATTACTAGCAGAGAATCCCGGTGAGAACGCTGGAAAAATCATTGCCCAATTAATGCTAGAAAGACAGGAACAAAAACGCAAAAGCCGAGAACAGTTTAGACAAAACCCAGCAGATATACCAGAAGATGAGAGATGGTAATTAGAGCATCTCATCCACTGTTTTAAATTGGTATCCCTTTGCTTTTAGATCTGTTATCAATGTTCCTAATTGGTTATAGAATTTGTCTTTTCTTCTTGGATCAGTTCCAACATGTACCAATAATACTACCCCATTTAACTGGTTGGGATCCTTTGCTTCAAAAGCTTTAATGGATTGCAAAATGGCTTCACTGCTTTTATATGAACTGCCCATCTCTGGCCAAGTATAGTCGGCATTTGATCCTGTACCTGGTGTAAAACTCAATAAACTAATCCCTGTTTCATTGGCCCATTTGGCAACCGTATCATTCCACCATTCATAGGGCGGGATCAGAAAGTGATTGCCCGGCGCTAACCATTGATTGTCACGCATGGCTTTGAGGTTCTGGTTAAAATCGTGCAGAAATAATCCGCGTGTAACCAAGGTACTATCTCTTTTTGTCCAATCGCAGTAGAGCAAGTGTTGGTCTGAATGTGGTCCCAAAAAATGAAATCCATCTTTCAAAGTTTGAATATCTTTTTTGAATATAGGATTTCTATAAAATCTTCCCGTAAAGAAAAAAGACCCCCATATATTTTCCTTCTTTAGGGTTTGAATAATGCTGGGCAACCCCTCTCCATATTCATCTCCTGTAAAGACAAGGGCAATTTCTTTTTTAGTAAGATCTCCTCTTACAGCTGCACCATGCGACTGGATGGTTGGCAGCTGCTTTCTGCTAGTAATTTCCGAATACTTATTAGCAGTATTGCTAGCATTGGCTTCTGCCGCTTTGGCCGCTAACAAATAGACCAAGGATGCTGTGCCATCCATGGTAGGTTCATTGGTGCTATAGTCTCCATAGTCATCGTGATAGACTGCTAGATCACTTTGAAAATCTGCGTATTCGTCTTCGTTTTTGAGCGTTATGCCAATTAGGTTTTGATAGATAGAAGTATAGACAGGGCCATCTACCAATCCACCATCAATGGGATAATTTTTTAAGTGCGTAAACGCAGAATGTGGATCAACTGGTGAATCGCCTTTGGCTGGCAAACCATAGACCATACTGGTTCCCCATGGATTACAACCAAATAACCAATCCACATTGGCCTGTTCTAAAGCCCCATAACTATTGTCTTTGTCAAATGACCGATACCAATAACATTGAATGGCAAAACTGGTAGTTAAATTATTGCTACACCAAGTAAAAGGGACTCCTCTATAAAAAGCATTGTGTTTGGCTTTTTGCCAAACATTATTAATATCATCTTGAAAAAGTAACATGGTTTCTGTAGACATCATATTTGGGTGTCCATAGTTTTTTGCCAATTCATATACCCCTAGATTGATAAAAGGATACCATTGATAATGCCGCATGGTATCGTTGCCCATCCAGGTAGAATCAGAACTTTTTCTTAAGCGATTAAAAATTCCGTGTAACTGTTTATCTTGTTTCTTCTTAGCAATTTTATATAACTGTGTCTCAGCCAATGCCATATCATCCTGCCAATCGTCTTCTTCATAAAAATAGGGTGCACCCCCTGGAGCGGTTTGTGCAACACCTGGCATTTTTAAACCAATTTCATAAGCAGAAAAACTTTTCTCATACAAGGTTTTGGCATAACTAGGATTACGCTGTTGAAACAATTGATATCCCAAGGCAAAGGCACTTGAAAATTTGCCTGCCGTAGAAGCTGCACCCGTTGCGCGATTTTTGTATTTAAACAATCCCTGTGGCTTACCCGTGATAAAATAAACGGGACGCTCATATCCGCGGTTGTAAAAGCTGTCTTCTTTAGGAATGCGCATACTGCGGTGATCACGGTCATCGGCCAATTGGTTAAAGAGCCAGTCCTTTTTAGGATGCATTTTTAACAACCAATCCAAACCCCATTTGGCTTCATCCAAAACATCGGCTTGGCCATTTTTTCCATCCAATCCATTGGCTTGTTTTAGGTCTTTGAATTGCTGAGGAAAATCGCGGTACGCAGCCAACAAATGATAGGTAGCATTGGCCGATGTTGCCGAATACTGCAAATAATCGCTGGCATCGTGCCAACCACCGCTGGCATCTATATGGGTACCATCGGGCACCGGAGCATAAACGGTATAACCATCATGGGTATGACAACTATCTTTTAAAAATGGATTGAAGCCACTTCTTTGTTGACGCATATAACGCAAACAAAAATCGGCTGTGCCATCATAGACCTGATTGTTAATTGGGAAAACAGGGGATTCTATGTTTCCAGTTTTTAAATAATAGTTACCAGTTTTTGAAAAAGCAGAAAAGTCTAAACGATAAGTTTGTGTAAAAGGTCCATAAGCCCCAAATGCTTTTCCCGCTGCCGCGCGATAGACCGTCTTCTTAGTGGTAGCATCTACTAATTCAAATTCTTCTAGGGTAAATACTTCTTTGCTGCACCAAACTGCAACTTTAATTGACTTTTGTGGGTAGCCTAATTGGTTAATCCTAATCCAAGTATTAGACAGTTCATTTTTAAGACTAACAGGAACATGATTTGTTTGAGCTTGGCAATAAATGAATGTTTGATAACCTAGCAAAAAGAAAATTAAGAAGAGGAATTTGGAAAAGACGCTTTTCATAGATTAAATGTACCAAATAGGCTCAGCATTTTCCGCTATTTTCGCCATTCAAATCTTGAACTATGAAGCTTGTCTCTTATATGGCGGATGGCCGCGATCAATTGGCCTTTTTGGTAGAAGGATGGCTCTATGACTGTGACCTCATGCACCCAGAACTCCCCAATAGCATGAATATGTTTTTGCATTATTGGGAAGATATGTTTCCCATTGCGCAACAGGTAGACGCAGCCATTAAGTCTGGTAAGATTAGCACGGAGCGTGGTATTCCTTATGAAGGTCAGGATATTTTAGCCCCGGTACCATTTCCAACTTCTTGCAGAGACGGCTATGCTTTTAGACAACATGTGGCTGCAGCTAGAAGAAATAGAAAAGTAGAGATGATTGCAGAATTTGACCAATACCCTATTTTCTATTTCACCAATCACCATAGTGTTCAAGGACCCGGTCCCGTATTGTGCATGCCGGACCATTTTGAAAAATTGGATTTTGAATTAGAAGTAGCCATTGTGGTTTGTAAAGCGGGAAGAAATATCAAAGCCGCTGAAGCCGATGATTATATTGGCGGACTGATGATTATGAATGATATGAGTGCAAGGCGATTACAGATGGAAGAAATGCTGCTCAACCTAGGACCAGCCAAGGGCAAAGATTTTGCTACCTGTATTGGACCTGTTTTGGTTACACTGGATGAATTAGAAGGTTTTGAAGTTCCTGCCAAAGATGGTCATGTTGGTAAGAATTGGAATTTAACTATGACTTGCAAAGTCAATGGAGTTCAAGTAAGTGAGGGCAATGTAAGCCAGATGGACTGGACATTTGCAGAGATTCTGGAACGCTGTGCTTATGGTGTAAACTTACAACCGGGCGATGTGATTGGTAGTGGTACTGTTGGAACAGGATGTTTTCTAGAACTCAATGGCACGGGTAAATTGAACAATCCCGATTACCAAGAACAGTGGTTACAGGATGGAGATATTGTAGAAATGGAAATTGAAGGTCTTGGAAAATTAGTAAACCAAATTGAAAAAGAGGATACCGATTTTTCCATTCTTGCCCTTAAAAAAATCTAACATGCGCATCAATTTTAGTGAACTCAATACCATGGAAAAACAGCAATGGTTACAAAGCGCCATTGCTCCAAGA
>CAMFKK010000277.1 GCA_945957225.1 uncultured Sphingobacteriia bacterium
GATAGGCTCCGGTCTCGTGGGCTCGGAGATGTGTATAAGAGACAGGTAATAATGTTGCTGGGATAAGTTGGAGAGACGGCACCCCAGATATTTTTTTAAATGAAATGCCCTCCAATGCGGAAACAGTGCAAGGTTTGCAAATGAGTGATATTGCTTATGTAAAAGTTTTCAGACCTCCTTTTATGGGTGCAGGAGGTTCTGGAGCATCAGGGGCCATTGCTGTATATACCAAGAAAGGCAATGATATGAATACCGATAGGGTAAAAGGATTGAATAGTGCTATTCTAAGTGGGTATTCGGCGTACAAAGAATTCTATCAACCTGACTATGCAGTTTCGCAATCAAAATATGCTGACCTAAGACCAACATTGTATTGGAACCCTTATGTATTAACCGATAAGAAAAACAAACAATTCAAAATTGAATTTTATAACAATGATATTACCCAAAAATTCAGAATTATTGTAGAAGGGGTAAATGCTTTAGGGAAAATGGCAAGATTGGAAAAACTGATTGATTAGTGCTCATATAATTTAAGTCCAAAAATAAATACCAATGCAGATTAGGAGCGCTAAACCCATTGCGATTGGGATTTTATATTTTTCCCAATTAGACCAGATGGTAGCTTTTTTCAAATAGTCCTGAACAGCAGTTGTTAGCTTAGTATTATCATGAGCAATTAGCAGCCAAGTTTTTGCCAATTCCTTTTTTTTATCCAAGCTTAAAATAGTACTACAGTCCATTAGGTAATCAATAATTTCTTGGTCCAAATTGCTGTTTCTTTTATTGATGACCAAACGAATATTATGACTACTCAGTATCTGGCTGATTTGGAAATACAATAGGTCTTGGTCAATTCTAAAGGGGTCCTGTTTTTGTTGATTGCTCCAAAGTTGCTTACACATTTGCAAAACTTCATCTGCTTCTGAAGCTAGAATTGTTTCTTTGGGTTGGTATTTCTGAAAATGAAATTCCCTGTCATAATTTCTTCTACTAGTAGGGTCTATTAATACTAAATATGCTTCCTTGATTTCATTGAATTTGGGGATGGAAATAACTGGATCCGGATGTTTGTCTGGATGAAAAACCAAGGCAAGTCTTCTATAGGCTTTTTTAATCTCAGACAGACTTGCATTAACGGGTATGTCCAATACTTGATAATGATTCTTACCAGCTTTCATGCAACCTAGTCGTTCTTTTCAAATTCCATATCGTCTCCATCTAATAATTCTCTTTCAATTTCTTCCATTTGTACAATATCCCAAGCCTCACTTTCAGTAGGGGTAATATTCAAAAAGTCCATCAATTCCAGAGATTCAAATACGGATTCCACATTTTTGCTGACAGAGCAAATGACAAAACTGCTACTGTTTTCATAAAACTGTTGCTGTAATTCAGCCAGTTTGGTAGCAGCAGCTGCTTCCAAATTTTCCACTTGGCTCATTTGTAAAACCACATTCTTGACGGGTTCTTCCAACTGTTTTAGGCAGAGTTCTTCTAAAACTGCTGCTATATTGACAGTTAAATCTGGCAATAAGGGCGTTAAAACGCTGAATTTCTCCTTGGTATCAATTTTGACTTCCATATGCTTGTGTGATTAACATTCTGTGCATAAATGCCAGACAACTTCACTCAAAAATATTCGTTATAATTGTATAAATCCAATTTTGATTATGGATAATAATTTTTCAGCACAAGTAAAAGAAATCATTTCCTTCAGTAGGGAAGAGGCTTTGAGGTTGGGGAATGACTTCATTGGAACGGAACACCTTCTTTTGGGGTTGATTCGTGACGGAGACAATACCGCTATTAAAGTGCTCAAACAGCTGAATGTAGACCTGTATGAATTGCGAAAGGAAGTTGAATTGGCCGTTAAGGATAAAACCGGTAAGAATATAGCCAATATTAATAGTCTTCCTCTAACCAAACAGGCGGAGAAAGTGATAAGGGTAACTGTTTTAGAAGCAAAAGCTTTAAAAAGTCCCTTAGTTGAGACCGAGCATTTAATGCTGAGTATTTTAAAGAATAAAGAGAATATTGCTACTCAGATCCTAAATCAGTTTGATATTGATTATGACTTATTCCGCAATGAATTAGGCATGGTTGGTTCTACCAATCCCAATCCAAATCCAAGGGCAGATTTTTCAGAAGAAAACGAAGACGAGTTTGATGAAGAAAAACGCGCAGGCGGATATTCGGGTCAAAGGGGAAGTGCCAAGCAACCAGCTGGTGCAAAGAGTAAAACCCCTGTATTAGACAATTTTGGAAGGGATATTACCAAATTGGCAGAAAGTGGCAATCTGGACCCCATTGTTGGTAGAGAAGCAGAGATTGAAAGAGTAAGTCAGATCTTAAGCCGTAGAAAAAAGAACAACCCCATTTTGATTGGTGAGCCTGGGGTGGGTAAGACTGCTATTGTAGAAGGCTTGGCCTTAAGGATTGTTCAAAGAAAAGTAAGCCGTGTCTTGTTTGACAAGCGCGTGATCAGTTTAGACTTGGCGGCGCTAGTTGCTGGTACCAAGTACCGTGGGCAGTTTGAAGAAAGAATGAAAGCCATCATGAACGAGTTGGAAAAGAACCGTGACGTGATTCTTTTTATTGATGAAATCCATACCATTGTTGGTGCCGGTGGTGCTAGTGGTTCCTTGGATGCTTCTAATATCTTTAAACCAGCTTTGGCAAGAGGAGAACTCCAATGCATTGGTGCATCCACACTGGATGAATACCGCATGCATATTGAAAAAGATGGCGCTTTAGACAGAAGGTTTCAGAAAGTCTTGATTGAACCACCAAGTGTTGAAGAGACCATCATGATTTTAAACAATATCAAAGCTAAATACGAAGACTTCCACAATGTTACTTACAATGAGGAAGCCATAGAAGCCTGTGTAAAATTGAGTGATCGTTATATGACAGACCGCTTATTACCAGACAAAGCTATTGATGTATTGGATGAAGTAGGTGCGCGTGTACACTTAAAGAATATAAATGTTCCCGAAGAAATTGTGGAACTAGAGAAAAAGATTGAAGAAGTTAAGAACGAGAAAAATAAGGTTGTCAAGAGTCAAAGATTTGAAGAAGCTGCCGCTTTGCGCGATACGGAAAAAAGACTGGGAGAAGAATTGGAAAAAGCCAAAGGACAGTGGGAAGAAGAAAGCAAACACAGGCGATATCCCATAGTGGAGGAACATATTGCAGAAGTGGTGAGCATGATGACAGGTATTCCTGTAAAACGCATGGTTCAGGCAGAAACGGAGAAACTCCGTAGAATGAGCGATGATATGCGCAATATGGTGATTGGTCAGGATGATGCCATTTTAAAAGTCACCAAAGCCATTCAACGCAATAGAGTGGGTTTAAAAGACCCTAAGAAGCCCATTGGAACCTTTATCTTCCTTGGCCCTACTGGTGTGGGTAAAACCGAGCTGGCGCGATCCTTGGCCCGTTATATGTTTGATTCCGAAGATTCACTGATTCGTATAGACATGAGTGAATACATGGAAAAATTCACCGTAAGCCGATTGATTGGTGCACCTCCCGGATATGTAGGATATGAAGAAGGCGGACAATTAACAGAGAAAGTTAGAAGAAAGCCTTATTGCGTAATCTTATTGGATGAGATTGAAAAAGCCCATCCGGATATCTACAATATCTTATTACAGGTATTGGACGATGGTCAATTAACAGATGGTTTAGGTAGAAAGATTGATTTTAAAAATACCTTGATCATCATGACATCCAATATTGGTGTACGTCAATTAAAGGAATTTGGAGACGGGGTAGGGTTTGCCACAGCCACAAGGGTTCAGAATGCAGAAGAGAATAACAAAGCAGTGATTGAAAAAGCATTGAAACGTACCTTCTCTCCAGAGTTCCTGAACCGTATTGACGATGTAATCATCTTTAATTCACTGAGCAAGGATAATATCTTCAACATCATTGATATCTTGATGAAGGGGGTGACCAAACGCTTGCAGAATCTAGGTTTTAGTATGGAGCTCACTTTGGCAGCAAAAGAATTTATTGCAGACAAAGGCTATGACGTTCAGTTTGGTGCAAGACCCTTGCACAGGGCTTTACAGAAATATTTAGAAGATCCTTTAGCAGAAGAAATTCTGAATCTAAATATCAAACAAGGCGATGTATTAGTTGCTGACTTGGATAAGGAAAACGGAAAGATTAAATTTGATTTCCAACCAAGAACAGAAGAAGAAGTGAAAAGTGAAGAGGAAGGAAAGTGAAGAGATAAGAGTGAAGAGTGAAGAGTGCAGGAAGAAATAAGTAAAAAAATGCATTGCATTTTTTGCGCTGTCTCTTATACACATCTCCGAGCCCACGAGACCGGAGCCTATCTCG
>CAMFKK010000278.1 GCA_945957225.1 uncultured Sphingobacteriia bacterium
GTCGTCGGCAGCGTCAGATGTGTATAAGAGACAGGCAAAAGGCAATTAATGATGGTTTGGGAATCATCGCTGGTTGGGAACATTCTTCCATCCTTTTCTGTTTTCAATGTCACAGCTCTTTCTTCAAACCATTCAATGGTATCCCTTGTATTAAACCAATGAAATGATTTTTTTAGAAACTGTTGCCCCCTTGGATATTTTTTTACCAGATCTCCAATTTCAAAACAGGCATGAGTGGTATTGCATCTGCCGCCGCCACTCACTTTAACCTTTGACAATAATTTATTGGTTTTTTCTAAAATCAATACTTCTAAATCAGGATGCATTCTGGCAGCATTCACTGCACAGAAAAAACCTGCTGCACCCCCTCCTATTACAATCAACTTTTTTGACATGGTATTATTTCATGAGCATGATAGCAGCAAAGGTTTCAATGCCATTCCAAAGATTTCTTAAACGAATATTTTCATTTTCGGCGTGCTGATTATTATCATGATTAGCTACAGGAACTGTAATGGTTTTTGCATTTAATTCTCTTTCAAAAACAAATAGGGGAAGACTACCACCTACCGATGGCATTAGTACTACTTGATCTGAAGTGGTAGATTGAACCGCTTTGATAATTTGTTGAGCAATGGGCAAATCCATTGAGGTTCTTTGCGCATTATAACCATCACTGAGTTGCACTTTGGCTATCTTGGCATATTGTTTTCGCTGTGCCTCAGTAGGGTCTTGATCCGTAACAAAATAGCCCTGAGATTTAATGTGTTCAATTAGTTTTAATTGTTGTTTTTTAGCATCATTACCCAATACCAATCTCAAGTCAATTGAAGCTGTGGCTGTTGTAGGAATAACATTGCTTGAAAGCTTTCCTACATTGGCACTTTGCAATCCATTAATATTGAGTGATGGTTGTAAAATAGCTTCTGATAAAGACCAGTTGCTATTCTCTTGTTGTATAAATCCCAGTTCATTTTTCATTTGCATATCAGGTGCAGGAATAGCTGCTACCGCTTGTTTTTCTTTGGCAGATAGCGGTGTTACGTCATTATAAAAACCCTTGATTAACACTTTCCCATTTTCATCCTTCATAGAACTTAATAAATGGGTCAACAGATTGGCTGGATTAGGAGCCCAGTTACCATAGTGACCGCTATGCAAGGGACGTTTGCTGCCATAGACAGTTAGCTCAACGTGTGCGTCACCTCTTACCCCAAATATGACTGCTTTTTTACCTGACTGATGTACAGGTCCATCACAGATAATCCAAATATCTGAAGCCAATAATGCCTTGTTAGTTTGTAGAATTTCAAATAAATGATCTGAGCCCGCTTCCTCCTCTCCTTCAAAAAAGAATTTCAAATTGTAAGGCGTTTTCATGCCTGTTGCAACAATGGCTTCATAAGCAGAAAGAATAGACATAACGCCTGCTTTGTCATCTGAAGCTCCACGAGCGTAAATACGCCAATCAGGATGAATTGGGTCCTTCTCTGAAGGCCAAGCTATAGGAATAGCTTGTTGTTCTAAAGAGCCATTTAAAAGGGTGGGTTTAAATGGATGCAAACCCTTGAACCATTTGGTGCTATCTGCTGGTTGTCCGTCGTAATGTGCATAAAAGATAATGGTTTGATTTGCTCCTGGTGTGATTACTTCACCATAAACCGCGGGGGCTACCCCAGGGGTTTTTGCTTGTAATAGTTGTACTTGACCAATCCCCCTAGCCTGCATCATCTGCATGATGGCTTGGGCATTTTTATCCATATTCAATTTATCAGAAGCAAGATTGGGAATAGACAGAAATGACTGGTATTCTTTTAACCAACGGTGTTCTTGTTTAACCCGATAATCCCTGATAGCAAGGGTTGTAGGAGATTGTGCCCATGCGGTAAAACTGCCTAATAGTAATAACCCAAAGATGCCATTTTTTTTCATGTCTTATTCTCTTTGAGTCTAAGTTACAAAAGCCCCAGTATTAGTAGTAGGAACTATTCAAATGGGGATTGGCTTTTTCAGCAGCTTCAATAATACTATAGTCAGAAAGGATCAAAGCTTGATTGCGTTTCACACAAACATCGTGTTCAAAATGCACTGATGGTTGACCATCACGGGTGCGAACTGTCCAGCCATCGTCATCCGTATAGACTTCTCTACTACCCAAGTTAATCATGGGTTCAATAGCCAATACCAAGTTTTCTTTCATTTTATGTCCTGTACCACGTTTGCCATAATTGGGTACTTGTGGGTCTTCGTGTAGACTTCTTCCTAATCCATGACCTACCAATTCCCTAACCACCCCATAGCCATATTTACGTTCTGTATGGTCTTGAATGGCAAAAGAAATATCGCCTACGCGATTATTAATGACAGCTTTCTCAATGCCTTTGTACAAAGACTCTTTGGTCACTTTTACCAATTGTAAAACTTCCGCTGACACTTCTCCCATGATAAAAGTATAAGCATGGTCACCATGCCAACCCTTTAAAATAACACCCATATCAATGGAAACAATATCACCATTTTTAAGGGGAGTATCATTGGGGAAACCATGCACCACTACATCATTGACTGAAGCACAAATATGGTGCGGGTATCCGCGATAATTATAAAACGAGGGAATGGCATTATGCTCCTTTACAAAACTGGCGCATAGCTTGTCAATATCCAAAGTGGTCATGCCTGGTTTTAATACTTTGGCAACTTCAGTAAGTGTTTTACTTACCAATAGTGCCGCATCTTTCATCAGGGCTATTTCTGCTTCTGTTTTATGAATAATCATATTGCTTCTTCTGCTCATTTCTAAAAAAATAAACCTGTTAGGACTAGCCCAACAGGTTTACCATTATCGTTTATTAGATTAGATAGTGGAGGTAGACACTGTTTGACGTCCTTGTACCCTTCCGCTATTCATCAATCCATCGTATTGACGCATCAATAAATGTGTTTCAATCTGCTGCAAAGTATCCAAAATTACACCAACCATAATCAATAGAGAAGTACCTCCAAAGAAAGAGCTGAAACCTTGTGTAACACCTAAACGCTGAGCAAAACCAGGCATGATACCTACCAAGGCCAAGAAAATGGCACCAGGTAAAGTAATTTTGTCCATGATAGAACCAATATAATCAGCAGTTGGTTGACCAGGCTTTACACCAGGAACAAAACCATTGTTGCGTTTAAGGTCTTCAGAGATTTGCTTAGGGTTAAAGATCAATGCAGTGTATAAGAAAGTAAATCCAATAACCATTACTGAATAGATCACCATGTACCAAACATTGCTATGGTCATTAAAGATTCTGACAATACCTTGTGCTGAATCAATATTGGTAAAAGAAACCAAGGTAGGCAAGAACATAATGGCTTGGGCAAAGATGATGGGCATTACACCTGCACTGTTTACTTTAATAGGCAAGAACTGACGTGCACCACCAAATTGACGATTACCAATAATTTGCTTAGCATAGTTTACAGGAATCTTACGAACACCTTGAACTAAGATAATCAAGGCCATAATCACCGTTACCAAAATGGCAATCTCAATCAAGAAGATCAACAAACCACCACCACCTTTCTGGCCTTTGGCGCTAAATTCTTGAATCAAGTTTTGTGGAAGACGGGCTAAGATACCCACCATGATAATGATTGAAGTACCATTACCCAATCCTTTGTCTTGGATTTTCTCACCCAACCACATTACAAACAGGGTACCTGCAGTAAGGGTAAGGATGGTAGAGAACCAAAAGAAAGGTTTGTAAGCAACCAAGATAGCTTCAGCATAACCAGGGCTATTCAAATAACCCACATAAGCAGCAGCTTGGAAGATGGTAACAATCACAGTCAGGTAACGAGTCCACTGATTGATTTTTTTACGACCACTCTCTCCTTCTTTTTGAACCTTCTGTAATTGAGGAACCAAGATGGTCATCAACTGCATAAAGATAGAAGCTGAGATATATGGCATAATTCCCAAGGCCAAAATAGAGGCTTGAGAAAAACCACCACCAGCAAACATGTCAAAAATACCAAGTAAGCCATTGCTTTTTGAAGCTTGTTGTGCTGCTTCAATCCCGTTTGGATCCAAACCAGGTAAAACAATGTGGTTACCAATACGGTAGGTAAGCACCAGTGCCAACGTGATAACAATTTTGTTACGCAGCTCTTCGATGGCCCATATATTCTTTAAAGTCTGAACTAATTTTTTCACTGATACTATTTGTTAGAAGTTAATATCCATAACCAAAAAAGACGCATCACCGATGCGTCTGGAAAGTTACAGTAAAATTACTTTACTATTTCAACGCTTCCACCAGCTGCTGTCTCTTATACACATCTCCGAGCCCACGAGACCGGAGCCTATC
>CAMFKK010000279.1 GCA_945957225.1 uncultured Sphingobacteriia bacterium
TGGTTGCAAAGCTGAAGATATTTTATTAGCCAGCGGAAAAAGTGGCATTGGGATTGACGAGATTTTAGCAGCCATTGTTGAGCGTATTCCTGCCCCTCAGGGTAGTTATGATGCGCCTTTACAAGCCTTGATATTTGACTCTGTATTTAATAGTTTTCGTGGAATCATTGTGTATTACCGGATCATGAACGGGGTACTCAAAAAAGGAGACAAGATTCGGTTTGTAGCATCCGGACAGGATTATATAGCCGATGAAGTGGGGGTATTAAAACTCAATATGACACCCAAGGATGAAGTGAAAGCAGGAGACGTGGGTTATATTATTACTGGTATCAAAGTAGCACGTGAAGTAAAAGTAGGAGACACCATAACACTGGCCAATAATCCAGGAGAAATGATCCATGGATTTGAAGAAGTAAAACCCATGGTATTTGCGGGAATCTATCCCGTAAACACCGATGAGTTTGAAGAACTTCGCGAGTGTATGGATAAGCTTCAGTTAAACGATGCTTCCCTCACGTTTGAACTAGAAACTTCCCAGGCTTTGGGCTTTGGGTTCCGTTGTGGATTCCTAGGTCTCTTGCATATGGAGATTATTCAAGAGCGATTAGAAAGAGAGTTTAACCAAACCGTGATAACCACGGTACCCAACGTAAGCTTTTTGGCTTATACTTCTAAAGGAGATAAGTTGGTGGTGAATAACCCTTCTGAAATGCCAGAGCCCACCAAATTGGATAGGATTGAAGAACCATTTATCAGGGCCCAGATCATCACCGTATCGGATTATATAGGCAATATCATGACCCTTTGCTTGGGCAAACGTGGCATCTTGATTGGTCAAACTTATTTGACCCCAACCAGGGTGGAATTGACTTTTGAAATGCCGCTCACTGAGATTGTATTTGACTTCTATGATAAATTAAAAAGCCAGACCAGGGGTTATGCCTCTTTTGACTATTCTCCTATTGGTTATAGGGATGCGGATATTGTGAAAATGGATATTCTATTGAATGCAGAGAAAGTGGATGCCTTGAGCGCCCTGATACACAGAAGCCGTGCCACCGATTTTGGACGCAAGCTTTGTGAGAAATTAAAGGAACTGATTACCAAACAACAATTCCAAATTGCCATTCAAGCAGCTATTGGCGCCAAAGTAATTGCACGTGAAAATATCTCTGCTTTACGCAAAGACGTAACAGCCAAATGTTATGGTGGTGACGTTAGCCGTAAGCGTAAACTCTTGGAAAAACAGAAAGAGGGTAAGAAAAGAATGCGCCAAGTGGGTAATGTAGAAGTTCCGCAAGAGGCGTTCTTGGCTGTCTTGAAACTGGATTAATTAGTTATTTGCTACTCTATAAATAGTTAATTACTGATTAATAGGAACCGGTTTGGGGTCAACCTCATCCACATTTTTCTCGTGAATCCATTTGCCATTCTGCCAGCGGAAACCTTCATAAGAACCATAGGGAATTAGACTATAGCGTTCCTTTACTTCTCCGGTTTCACTGACCAAGTGGGCAAAGACAATCTTGTCTATTTCAGGGTCGTAATTAAATTTGGCACCAGCCTGTTTTTTAAACTCCAAACAAAAACGGTAGGCCGGTTGTGCGGGTTTGATATTGTCTTGGGTATAGGTAAAAAAACGCCCCCCAAATAAGGGTTTGCCAGCCGCATCAAAATGCAAAACCTCCATCCATTTCTTGGTGCTACGTGCATTGCTCTCATCATATCCCAACAGGGTATAATACTGTTTGTTGTTAAAAGATTTCTGAACAATGCCATAATAGACTGCACCAATCCAATTGGCTGCAGTGCGCACAGAATCAAAGGGATTCTCACTATAATCAGAATGGTCAAATAGCGGAAAGAGTTTTAAACTTCCATCTGCAGTACGCATTTGTATGGCCCCATGTTGTCTATAAGAAGAAAAGTCTTTCATCACCTGCCAGGTAAAAATTCTAAAACTACTATCCGGAGCATAGACTTTAGAAATAGTAGTCAATGAATCAAAGCGATATTGAAAGCTATTGGGCTGTCTCAGGGCCTGCACCAAACCACGGGTAAACAAACTATCTGCTCTAAAGCGGTCAATCATGTCTTCAGCATTCATGATTCCCAATGCATAATCCTTGATGCTTTCCTCAATTTGGGCAATGGGGCTCAATGGCAAAGTAGCCAATTTTTTTTCAGCCTTTTGCTGAGCTGCCACTTGTAAAGAAATCAAGACCAAGAAAAGTGAAAGAAATCGCTTCATGTGACTAAGATAAAACAAAGCCCTCAAGGCTTGGCTATTTTAGGATTTTCTTAAATCAGATACTATTTGTGCAAATTCCAAGAGATTGTTGAACCGATGGTCTATTTGAGGATGGGGGAATGCAGTTTCAGGATGGGTAGTAGCTACAAAGACAGTGTACATCCCCGCATTCTTACCAAAAGCCATATCTGAAGGTCTATTACCTACCATAATACTTTTTGTAAAATCCACTTCAGGATACAAGGTTTTGGCCTGAAAAGCCATACCTGGATTAGGTTTTCGATTAGGTGAATCTGAGTTAATGTCTGAGCAGAAAAAAATATGATCCAAATTGCCACCCTTTTCTTGAATGGCGCTCAGCATATTGGCGTGGATATTTTCAAGGTCTTCCAAACTCATCAAACCCTTGCCAACCCCTTTTTGATTGGTTACCAGAAAGATCCTTGCAAATTGTTTTCGTAATAAGGCCAATGCTTCAAGCGTAGTTGGATAAAATTGAAACTCCTCCCAATTCAAAATATAGTCATCATTCTTCTCATAATTCAAGACCCCATCTCTATCCAAGAACAGTGTCCAATCATTTGAAGTATCTCTTAAATCCATCATAAAAATCAATTATTTTTCTACTTCCACTCTTAACTTTCTTCCTTCTTCTTCCATTCTTCAATTTCTTCCTTCTTCTTCCATTCTTCACTCTTATCTCTTCACTCTTATCTCTTATCTCTTCACTCTTCTCTCTTCACTTAATTTCTAGTCTTCAAAGAAGATTGCCGCTTCTACCAGTTCACAGATGATATGACCAATCAGCATATGTGCTTCCTGAATTCTTGGCGTGACACTGGAAGGAACATTGATCAGATAATCACTCAGGTCCTTCATGGCTCCACCACTCTCACCCGTAAACCCAACCGTAATAATGCCCTTGGCCCTAGCCGTTTCAAAAGCTTTGACAATATTTTTAGAATTACCAGAAGTGCTCATACCAATCAATACATCGCCTTTTTCCATAATCCCATCTACCAATCTGGAATAGATTTCTTCAAAACTATAATCATTGGCCACAGCCGTTAAATAAGAAGTATTGCAGTGTAGGGCTTCAGAAGGAAGGGCCCTACGATTCTTGTAAAATCTGCCAGAGAATTCCGCAGCCAAATGTTGAGCGTCTGCTGCAGAGCCACCATTGCCACAGAAATGAACCCTTTGTCCATTGTTAAAAGCAGGAACCACCATTTTTACAATACTATCAATGGTTATTACCAATGCTTCATTATCCAAAATGGCTTGCTTAGTATCTATAGAAGCCTTGATTAATTTTTTAATTGCAACTTTCATGTTAAAGGGGTTTGCGCCAAATCTTCAATGGTTTGAACCAATTGAGGCCATCCATATTTGATTTTCTCAGCGCGAAGTTGGGGCAAAAAATGGTTTTCTCCTAATGCATAGAGTTTTTTAACAGCTTCTGCAATAGCTATAGCTGTAGGTTCTACTACCAAACCAACTTTACCATCCGGTACCATATCGGCAAGGCCACCCACATTGGTCACCAACATGGGTTTTTCAAAATGATAGGCTAGGGGAGTTACTCCAGACTGAGTGGCATGCTTATAAGGTTGAATCACAAAATCGGCCGCGCTTAAATAATAACTCACTTGGTCATCTGCAATAAAATCTGTTTTTAAAATAAGCAAATCCCGGATTTCCAATTGGTCTATCAGTGTTTGATACCCTGCTTCAGCGTCATAGAATTCTCCTGCAATCAAAAGCTTGGGGATTACCATGGAAGAATCTGTCTTTGCCTGTTCTTTTAATAAGGCCATGGCTTCTAATAGTAGATCCAGACCCTTGTATTTTCTAATAAATCCAAAAAACAAAATAAGGGGTTGCTCTAAAGGAATATCCAAATGCGCTTTGGCTATTTGCTTGGAAACAGGGTCGCCAAAATTATCATAGAGCGGATGCACCGCTTGCACTGCATGGGTTTTGGTAAATTGTTTCAGGTCTGATAATACTTTGGCACTCATGGTCACAAAACCATCCATGGGGCTTACAAAATATTGGGTAAAGGGTTTATCACCCGGTCTTTTTTCGTGCGGGATTATAT
>CAMFKK010000280.1 GCA_945957225.1 uncultured Sphingobacteriia bacterium
AAAGTACAGAATGGGAAGAAAGTAATGCGTGAGAAAAACTATTTTCCTGGTTATGTGATGATGGAAGTATTGGATGGTAAATTGAGCGATGATATTGTTCAACATATCAGCAATATAAGTAACGTCATGCATTTCTTAACAGACGGAAAGGGGTCAAAAGGCAATATTATTTCTTTGCGCAAGTCTGAAGTAAATAAGATGTTGGGCAAAGTAGATGAGATGAATGATATGGGTGTTACCATGAGTGAGCCATTTATTGTTGGTGAAACCATTAAAATCATTGAAGGTCCATTTAATGACTTTAATGGTGTAATTGAAGACGTAAATGACGAGAAGAAGAAACTGAAAGTAACCGTAAAAATCTTTGGAAGGTCTACTCCAGTAGAATTGAATTATATGCAAGTGGAAAAATTGTCTTAAAAACATCAAATATTTTAAATTAAAGCCATTTCGAAAATTTCGAAATGGCTTTTTTAATTTATTTTTAATACCTTTAAAAATCTGTATAACAGTTATATAAACCCAACTATTTCAGTAAATAGCTTATGCGAGTAGCCCACCTAATTGTCACTTACACAGATCCGATTCAAACTGAACGGATGATTAGGCGGATGCAACACCCCGATTTTGACTTTTATATTCATTTAGACGCTAAGTTCCCCATTGAAAGTCACCTGTTTTTAACCCAAATGCCCAATGTTTTCCTTATTAAAGATAGGATAGATGTACACTGGGCTGGATTTAGTACTATACAAGCTATTTTAAATTCAGGAAAAGAAATTTTGGATTCTGGAAAAAAATATGATTTTGTATCACTGATGAGTGGTCAAGATTATCCTATTAAAACACCAGCAGAAATCTTGGCTTTTTATGAAGCTAGAAAAGGGAAATTATTACTAAAATACAAGGCTTTTGAAGGCGAATGGGAAGAAGGCATGTTGCGCGTAAATCGCTATCATATGTCTGATTTTAAATTCAGGGGACAATATGCCATTGAAAGATTGCTGAATAAACTTTTTCCAAAAAGAAGAATGCCAGAAGGCATAAAGTTTTATGGTAGTTCTATGTTCTGGGCCATATCCATGGAAGCATTGCGCTATGTTCAGGAAACCATGGAATACAATCAAACCATGAAACGTTTTTTTAAATTCTCCTGGGCTGCAGATGAATTTCTGTTTCAAACAGTGATTTTAAATTCACATTTTGCGGATCAGGTAGTCAATGAAAATTGTCATTATTATAAGCATCCACCCATGACACCTAATCCTAAAACATTTACGCTGGAAGATTTTAATGATATCATGGCTTCAGATAGAATTTTTGCTCGTAAATTTAAACTTTCAACTGATCCAGAATTGCTTGATAAAATTGACGCAGCTATTGACCAGCAATCAAAAGAATCAATTTAAAATTATTGAATGGCATATTTGATAAATCTGGTCAATTTTAAAGACACAAGAGGAAACCTTACCGTTTTAGACAATACAGAAGAACTGCTTCCTTTTAAAATTAAAAGGGTTTTCTACATTTATGGAGTGGATGAGTCTATAAGAGGTGGCCATCGACATAAAGAAACTACTCAGGCTGCCATATGTATCAAGGGAAGTTGTATAGTTACCAATGACGATGGGGAAAATTTGGAAGAGTTTTTGTTAGACGATCCTTCTAAATGTTTGATACTTGAAACAAAGGACTGGCATCAAATGAAAAATTTTACAGCAGACGCTATTTTATTGGTTTTTGCTTCTACTTATTTTGACGAATCCGATTATATTTTTGAACCCTATCCGCCTAGAGCATGATTCCTTATGACCAACTGTCTAAAGTAAATCAGCCTTATCAGTCTGCTTTTGAAAAGGCATTCAGGGAATTCCTGGAAAAGGGTTGGTATATCATGGGTGAGGGGCTAAAGGAATTTGAAAAGCAATTTGCTGCATTCCATCAGGCCAAACACGCAATTGGTGTTGCTAATGGATTAGATGCATTGATTCTGGCTATAAAAGTTTTAGATCTACCTGCTGGATCTGAAATTATTGTTCCTTCCAATACTTATATAGCTTCTATTTTAGCCATTATTCATGCAGGTCATATACCCGTGTTAGTGGAACCCAATATTGCCAGTTATAATATTGATCCAACTGGTATTGAAGCTGCCGTTACGCCAAAAACCAAAGCCATTTTAGTAGTGCATTTATATGGTAAATGCTGCAATATGGATCCCATATCTCAAATAGCCCAAGCACATGGGTTAGCCATCATTGAAGACTGTGCTCAGTCTCATGATGCTCGTTACAAAGGAAGACTGGCAGGTACCTTGGGTCATTTGGCTGCTTTTAGTTTTTATCCTAGTAAAAATTTGGGAGCCTTGGGTGATGCGGGTGCAATACTTACCCAAGTTGAAGAATATGCTATCAAATTGAGAAGTCTGAGAAATTACGGATCTCATCAAAAATACCAAAATGACCAAGTTGGTTTTAATAGCAGGTTAGATGAATTACAGGCCATTTTTCTTTCTATAAAACTCCCTTCTTTGACTGCTATCACCGCACATAAAAGAGCATTGGCAAGTTTGTATTTGGCCCACTTAAAGCCAGAGTTTATTCTACCGATAGTTGAAGAGGGGTATGAAGATGTTTACCATATTTTCAATATAAGACATCCCCGTAGGGATGCTTTAAAGGCCTATTTATTTGAAAATGGGGTAGGTACAGAAATACATTACCCCATTGCCCCCAATCACCAAAAAGCATTAGCTCCTTGGTTGGCGGGTAAAAAATATCCCATTTCAGAGGAAATTCATGCTACCACATTGAGCCTCCCTTGTTCGGTCTGTCATGAAAAGGCAGATATTTTTAAGGTTATTGAATTAATGAATGCCTTTTAAATTTGGATTTTTCTATTTATTCCTTACCTTTGCCGCCCCAAAAGTTCTTTTTAGGAAGAATGATTGAGTTTGGGAGTGCCGGATAAACTGGCACGATATCACCAATAAAATCTAAAAAATGGCAAAAGAAATCTCAGGCTACGTAAAGTTGCAGGTGAAAGGCGGAGCCGCCAACCCAGCACCTCCAGTAGGTCCAGCCCTTGGTTCAAAGGGTGTTAACATCATGGAGTTCTGTAAGCAGTTTAATGCTAGGACTCAAGACAAAATGGGTAAAGTAGTTCCCGTTTTGATCACCGTTTATACAGACAAGTCTTTTGACTTTGTTATCAAAACAGCTCCAGCAGCAGTACAGGTTATGGAAGCCGCTAAGATCCAGAAAGGATCTAAAGAAAGCAATCGTGTTAAGGTTGGTAAAGTAACTTGGGAACAAGTAGAAGCCATTGCTAAAGACAAGATGAGCGATCTGAATGCATTTACATTGCATAGCGCCATGAATATGGTTGCTGGTACAGCCCGTTCTATGGGTGTTACCGTTGAAGGTAAAGCCCCTTGGGAAAATTAATTATTCACCTTAAATCATTTAGAAAATGTCACTTACTAAAAAAAGAAAAGTAGCAGTAACTAAGGTGGATAAAAACAAAATTTATTCCCTGAAAGAAGCAGCTAACCTTGTAAAAGAAATCAATTGCACCAAATTTGATAGTTCTGTAGACTTGCATATTCGCTTAGGTGTTGATCCTAAGAAAGCTGATCAGCAAGTTCGTGGAACCGTTTCTCTTCCTCATGGTACCGGTAAAACCAAGCGTGTATTGGTTTTGTGTACTCCTGATAAAGAAGCAGCTGCTAATGAAGCAGGCGCTGACTATGTTGGTCTTGATGAGTTCATCCAAAAGATTGAAAGCGGTTGGGTAGACGTAGACGTGATTATTGCCACACCTGCAGTGATGCCAAAAATTGGTAAACTGGGTAAAGTGTTGGGACCACGTAACTTGATGCCAAACCCTAAAACTGGTACCGTAACAAATGATGTTGCAGCAGCAGTAAATGAAGTTAAAGGTGGTAAAATTGCCTTTAAAGTAGATAAGTCTGGAATCGTTCACGCTTCTATTGGTCGTATCTCTTTTGCTCCTGAAAAAATTTCTGAGAACAGCACTGAATTAATCAATGCTATCTTGAAATTGAAGCCTTCTTCTTCTAAAGGTACTTACCTGAAAGCTGTAAGCATGGCTAGCACCATGAGTCCTGGTATCACATTGGACACCAAATCATTAATCAACTAATCCTGGTGATCGTTCCCGGTAAAACGGGATTGAAATGACCCGGGTTGTTAAAAAAATTAGTTATGAACAAAGACCAAAAAAATGAGGTGATTGAACTCTTGAAAGAGAAGTTCACACAATACAATAACTTTTATATCACTGATACAGAAGCATTGACTGTTGAACAGGTTTCTAACCTGCGCAGAAC
>CAMFKK010000281.1 GCA_945957225.1 uncultured Sphingobacteriia bacterium
GTACAAACACCGGTGAAAGCTAGAGGAAAAAACAACACTACGGTGTTTTTATCAGCTGCTCCTATGGCAAATTGATTTTTCTCTGTATCAAATAAAGATAGTACGGGGGCTTTTTCGCCAACTTGAATACTCATGGTTTATTGTTTAAGTGCTGCAAAATACGTCAACAACTCATTTGATTAGTCATTGTCAATTACGAAAACGGAAACAATTTTCTGCGCCTTTGGTTTAAAAATCATAAGCTCATTTCTGGAACTTCATCAGGCACTATCAGATTTCCTGCTGTTTTGGCCACAATTTCTGCCACAGATACGCCTGGTGCCCTTTCTAATAAATAAAATCCCTCTGGTCCAATGTCTAGTACGGCTAGTTCAGTAACTATTTTTTTCACACAGTTGATACCAGTAAGTGGCAAACTGCAATGAGTCAATAATTTGCTTTCCCCCTTGGGGTTGGTATGCATCATGGCCACAATAATGTTTTTGGCGCTGGCTACTAGGTCCATGGCACCACCCATTCCTTTGACCATTTTTCCTGGAATCTTCCAATTGGCAATATCACCCCGCTCACTCACTTCCATAGCTCCCAAGACAGTCAAATTAATTTTACCTGCTCTGATCATGCCAAAACTTTCTGCAGAATCAAAAAAAGCACCACCCTTGATCAGGGTTACGGTTTCTTTACCTGCATTAATCAGGTCTGCGTCTAATTCCGCCTCTGTGGGATAAGGCCCCATGCCCAAGATGCCGTTTTCACTTTGAAAAAACACATCCATACCCTTGGGAATATAATTGGCCACCAATGTGGGGATTCCAATACCCAGGTTTACATACATACCATCGCGCAACTCCTGCGCAATGCGTTTGGCTATGCCATATTTGTCTAGTGCCATGAGTTTGTTTTAGTGGGATGATGCAATTTGTACGGTTCTACGTTCAATCCTTTTTTCATAATTAGTGCCTTGAAAGATCCGGTGTACATAGACTCCAGCAACATGCACCAGATCTGGATCAATCTCTCCTGGTGCCACCAATTCTTCCACTTCAGCAATTGTAATGCTGCCGGCTTTGGCCATAGAAGTGGAGAAATTTCTGGTGGTTTTTCTAAACTGTAGGTTGCCCAAATGGTCACCTCGCCAAGCTTTGACCAAGGCAAAATCTGCGTGAAGCGCTAATTCCATTAAATGCATTTTTCCATTGAATTCGCGTACTTCTTTGCCTGCTGCTATTTCTGTACCATAACCAGCAGGGGTAAAAAATGCGGGGATACCCATGGCTGCCATTTGGATTCTGGTAGCCAATGTTCCTTGTGGCACTAGGTCTACTTCTAGTTCTCCACTCAATAGCTGTCTTTCAAATTCTGCATTCTCACCCACATAACTGCTGATCATTTTTTTGATCTGTCTGGTTTTGAGCAAAAGTCCTAAACCAAAATCGTCCACACCAGCATTATTAGAAATACAAGTGAGTCCATTGACCCCTTTGTCAACAAGGGCTTGAATACAATTTTCAGGAATACCATTTAATCCAAATCCCCCCAACATCAGGGTTGCGTTAGAGGGAATATCGGCTATGGCCGATGCGGCATTAGTAAATACTTTGTTCATGGGCAATGTTATGCCCCGAAGTTAGAAAAACTAATGATTGTTAGCGTTGACTTTTGGGAATTTTAACAGGTGGTGGTGGTGGTGGCAATTTCAAACGCTCGGTATAAGCATAGATAGAATCCATTAATACCTTGAATTCCTTTGGATGGGTTTCATAGTATTGGTAACTATTGTAAAACTGTTTACGGGTAGTGCCATGTATAGCAAAGACTTGCTCATACAATTGAATATTTTCTTTTTTACGCAGGTTAAGGGTGTCTTTTAGCGTTGTTTGGGTATACCATTCATCGGCACGCATCATATCCCACATGGCTAGTTTCATGGTATTGATGGGTAAGATTTCTTGATCCTTTGGCGTTCTTTTACAGGCCAATATCAAAACAGCAATAACCATTACCATTATCCAGTTCCTACTCATTGTAATTCCTGTTTGTATTTGCTTGAATTCACAATATCAATCTCGCTCAAAATTTCTATTGCCCTTGCTTTCTCACTAGCCGATGCATTTTTGAAAATACCCACCAATTCTTGGAATTTACCCTGCATAAAAAATTGCAGGATCATGGTATTGGGATTCTCTTTATTAAATGCTTGCAATTGAATCAATGCTTGTAAAATATTGCCCCTAGCTTCTGCTTCATTATCATAGAGCTTGTCCATTCCTGCCCTATAATAAGTATAGATTACATCATGGATAATATTGTACTTGCTATTGGTAAGATTTTCATTTAGCCAATACCTATTTCTTAAGCCGTCAAAAATACGCCAACCAGCAATGTTTTTTCCTTCAGGTGCATTGGTCACCACATTCAAGGCTTTGTTGAACTGCGTCTCTCCAGCTTTAGGGCTAAAGGAATCATTGTCTAATCCAATAATAGAATAGGCATAAAAAGCAAATACAGCAGTTAAATTAGCCACTGAAGCGTCATTACCTTGTACCCTATTTTCATTAAATTCCACTGGCTGAAACTCAATGTATTTAAAGGTCAGATCTGCGTCTTGATAATTTACAATGGCTGATTTGTAAGAAGCATTAAAGATGGGTCTTGCTGCTTGTACCGTTAGTGTTGCTTTGTAAATATTGGGTTCAACAACTTGTTCAATATTGATGATAAAACTGCAATCAATTTTCTCCTGAACTTTATAAGTTTCATTGGTCCACTTACGCGTATTGAGCAGGTTGGTTAATTGCTGTTGTAGGCTGGTAAATATTTTTCTATCAACGGTAGTTCCTACCCTATTTGATAACACTGTAACACGCGCGTTGAGCTCCTGAGCAGCAGCTGCAAGAACCAACATTTGACAGGCTACAAACAGTATGAGTAATTTCTTATGCATGAATCTTAGATACAATGTATGAAACAATTTGCTCTGCCACAATGGTTTTTGAAACCAAAGGAATGAATAAGGCTATTCCATCTTGGTCCAAAATGGTTACTTGATTCTCGGAACTTCCAAATCCTGCGCCTTGGTCTTTGAGTGAATTGAGCACAATGGCATCGGCATTTTTGGCCAATCGTTTTTTCTGTGCATTTTCTAATTCATTCTCTGTTTCTAGTGCAAAACCCACCACAAATTGCCCTGGTTTTTTAGACGCACCCAAATGGGCCAAAATATCTTTTGTTTTCACCAATTGTAAAGTGGGATCTGTGTTTGCCTTTTTGATTTTTTGCTCCGCGATATGCTGCATTTTATAATCGGCAACAGCCGCGGATAATATAGCAATATCCATATTGCCAAAGACCCGATTACAAGCTTCAAACATTTCTGCAGCACTAACTACCCTTACCAAACCTATACCTGCAAAGGCCGGAGTAAGTGCTGTTGGACCTGTTACCAAAACCACATCGGCACCTTGCAAATAAAGCGCTTCTGCAAGTGCAAAGCCCATTTGTCCGGAGGAATGATTACCTATAAATCTAACGGGGTCAATAGCTTCAAATGTAGGACCAGCTGTAACCAATGCACGCTTCCCTTTCAAACTATCTTTTCTAAAAAATCTACTGATCATGGCGTGTAAAATGGTTTCAGGTTCAGCCATTCTACCCGGACCAAATAAACCACTGGCCAACTCTCCTGTTTCAACGGGCATAATATAAATACCATCGTTATGTAGGGTCTGCAAATTTCTTTTGGTGCTATTATGCTGCCACATGTCTTCATCCATGGCTGGTGCCACCATCACTGGACAGGTTGCAGAAAGATAACTTGCCATTAATAAGTTATCACATTGACCATTGGCCATTTTTGCCAAACTATTACAGCTTAATGGCGCAATCACAAATAAGTCTGCCCAACGGCCTAACTCCACGTGATTTGACCATCCTTCGGTACCAGCAAGCTCTATTAACACGGGATGATTGGTCAGTGTAGACAAGACCAAGGGAGATACAAAATCTTTTGCGGCAGGTGTCATGATCACCCTTACTTCTGCACCAGCTTTTACCAACAACCTAACCAATAGGATAGATTTATAAGCAGCAATGCTGGCAGTAATTCCCAATAAGATTTTTTTTCCTTGCAACATGGTTTCTAGTTAGACTTGAAAATAACAAAAAACGACAGGCAAATGCTGTCGTTTTAGGTATTTACATAAATTTTATCTATTAACGGAACAGGTCGTTCTCGTTATTTCTTCTATGATAGATTTTACTCTCCATGAACTCTTGGGTTGCCAAGATAGCAGGATTAGGCATTTTCTCATAAGCCCTTGAAAT
>CAMFKK010000282.1 GCA_945957225.1 uncultured Sphingobacteriia bacterium
CAGAAGCTTAGTCAATATGGAATACTAAAAAAAACGTGAAGTAATCTTACCCCTCAAAACATTACGACAACAAAACCTCCGCAGGAATATTCAACTCCTGATGAAATAATTTAGCCAATTCAAGTGTAAGTGGCTTTTTCTTATTCAATAATGCAGACACATATCCTTTACTTCCAAATTTCCCAACCAAGTCTTTATTTTTTAACCCAATTTCATCCATTCTAACTCTAATAGCATCAATTGGATCCGGCATTGGAATGGGATAATTGGCATCCTCATATTGTTTGATTAACAAAAGAGCTACTTCAACCTTGTTGCCCTCGGGGGTATTCGGTTTCACTTTTTTATCAAACATAGCATCCACCCAATCTAAATAGGCATCATACTGTTTCTTAGTCTTGATTAATTTAAGTTCCATAGTTATTTCTTTTTGTACTGAATGGTTTCCACATTTATCTTATCATATTCAGCATGTGTTCCAAACCACTTTATTTGGACCGATTTAAATTCAAATACAATTCTTACAACAAGTCTAAACTTATTCCCCATGATATTAAACACCACCCTATCATCTCCAACTAAACTGGCATTCGGATAATCCGATTTAAGCTCATTGAAATTCTTGTACCCTGTTAAAACCAGTTCATGATACCATTCAAAAAGAGCCGTTGCAGCAATTGGATATTTCTTACAATATTCCAACAGAGTTCTTCTTGTGATGATATTAAACACTGAACAAATGTAGTATTAGTTTTCTATTAGTAAACTTAATATAAAAAAGATTTTAGCCCATTAATTTCACTAAAATAAGTACAGCAAGATAGCATTCAGCTATTCAGTTACTTACATAGGTATTGAATTAATTAACTAACTGATTATCAATGCCAATTTATAAATTGAAAAGAATAAGTGTTTTCTAAACACACTATCCAAGTTCAATAAGATAAGAATATAAACCGGGTGCAACAGGTATGGCAATCTTGGCAGATTTTCTCAAAAGACACTCAAGGCTTTAAGTAAGTTCAAATTAAAACCATCTTATTCGTTTTATTTCTCCACACCCAAAATCAACCTCCTTCCCATCTCAGTCAAAAACTGCTCTATCTCCTTAACAGGTAATTTCAATGTAGCATCACCCAATTCATCCAAACGCTGAGAATTCCAATTACCCGCGCAGGCACAACCTTTCACATTCAAAAAATTGTCTTTTAGGTATATCTCAAAATAATCAAGCGCATCAGGATCTGTAAAATAACTAGGCAAACTTGATGTTAAGCAACGTTCATACATTTCATATTCTCTTTGAAAATCATTTTTACTTAAAGAATCATATGGATTCTTTGGATTGGGTGGCAATTGAATACTATCCTTTAATGCTGGTAGAATTTTTCTAATGCGCTGTTTTTGTAATTCTACCATTTTTTGAATCAACCATTTTTGCCCCTCACTGTTCAATATTTTTTTAAAAGATATGTCCTCTCCTGTCTTTGTATCAAACAGAAAATATAAGGTTTGGGATTGACCGTGTTTTCCGCCACTAAATAGAATACTTAAATTAAGAAAGCTTGCCGTGTTGGAAAATACTTCATACTCAAAATCATCATACTCCCAATAAGGGTTATTACTATCATCTCTAAACCAAGCTACTTCAAAAATGCTTTTCTTGAACCCTGTACTATCTAAATACAATGCCTCCTCCCTCAGTTTTTGATTAATCAAAAAACTGACTTTCTTGTTACCTGGAATTTGAATAACAGGAAATACATTTATTTCCTTTTTTAGAGGATGCATCTCTTTAATCTCAGTAATAATCGCTTTTTGGGTTTTGCCAAAGAAGGGCAATAGCAGTATGCAAAAGCATTGCAATAATAATAACCAATGCTTTTGTTGTTTCATAAAAGATTCAATTAATACGCATCAATCTTATCTGCTCCAGCTTTCATTAACCCCAACACTTTCTCAAACTCAACAGCAGACATGTCTCTTTTTTTATTTCCATCAATGGCTTTTTGTTCCCAATTAATCGCTTCCTCTTTATTACCTGTTTTGTACAACAAGCGTGCATAGGTATCCATTAGGGCTGGTGTTTCTGCAAATTCGAGTCCCCGTTTTACCCAAGTGACTGCCTTTGCAAGATGATTTTTATCCTTAGTGTAGGTATAAACGGTCCAGGCACCGTTATTTATTTGACCTGCGTAAAAACCAGCTCTTGGTGCAAATGAAACTGTTTTAACAGCTACCCCACTACTTGGCATGACGGTTCCAGTAGTTGAATTAGTAGGCACTTTTTTAAATAGGTTTTCTTTTCTTATGGAATCTTCCTTTAAAATGGTTTCTACTTTTATATTCATATAGAAGCGATCATAAAACGTGAAAACACTTCTTAAATAATTAGTAGTATCATTAATTCCTTTGTAAAATTGAAGCATTGTCTCAGCGCTTGCTTTTTGTCCATCTTCCATATTGGCAGCTGTTCCATTATTAAAATGGCTGGCTCTATTGGAAGATACTCTATAGGCATAGTTTGTATCCTTATCTCTAATAGCTTTTGATAAAGACTTTACATAAATTCTATTATTAAGAATAATTCTTTCTTGAAGTGACATTCTATACCAAGCCATATTATAATTATCCCTGTTCTTAACAAGATATTGTTCAGCAATAGAATTAATGATTGGAGCCGTCCTTGCAATAAATTGTAAAAAAGATACCGAATTAGCTGAATCCTCTGGCGCTTTTTGGGTTAACTCATCTAAAAGTTGTTGTTGTGGCTCTAAGTTTAACCTTCTGATTTTTTCAACCAATTGCTTTATAGATTCAAAACTGCCAATATTATTATAATAGTTTGCCTTAAGTTCTGCTAGGCTTGTTCCATTGCTTTGATTTTCTTTCACTGCCTTATCAATATGCTCTAAATATGGAATATAGATAGAGCTGCTACCTTCCATAATATCTAGTATATTTCTATCTGCGTCTAAAAAAAGGACACCAAAAAAATCAGAAGGTAGAATGTATAATACACTTGGCCCTAGAAATGCTTCTGGCATTTTGCTTACTTTTAAAAAGATAGCATTATTTGAAATAGCACTTTTAACAAGATTGGTAGAAATTCCTTTAGCTGCTACATCATTACATTCTTTACAGCTTGCTGATTCAACAGCAACCATTACTATCTTTTTCTCTTTTTTTGCCTGAACAAAAGCCTCATCCATTGATTGCGCATTTATAGAACATAACAAGGAAAAGCAGGATAATACAACTAGAAAAATTGATTTGGCGTTCATTCTACATATTTAATAATAAATGTATGTAATTATTTACTTGCTCAGAAATCTTTTACCTATTTCCTAAACAATAATAAGTGGTTAGCCCAACTCTACCCCCAATTGTGTTTGTTTATACTGCTCAATTCTTTTGTGCATTACTTTAAACCAGAGTGGTGGAACCAAGGATAATAATAACATACCCGGATACCCTGTTGGCATTTGCGGACTTTCATCAAAATGTCTCAATATTTGATATTTTCTACTGGCCATATAATGATGATCTGAATGTCTAGAAAGTTCTAGTAATATTAGCCTACCCAATGGGTGATTAGAATTCCAAGAATGAATGGGCATGGTTCGTTCATATGATTCGCCTTTCTGTTTTCTTCTGAGCCCATAATGCTCTATATAGTTCACAGTTTCCAATAACAAAATGCCAATGAAAGCACCGACTATAAAAAACAATAAAGTTGTAAATCCAAATACTAATCCAATGAGCAATATCAAAATCAATTGTATTAATTGGAAGTTCAACATTTCATTTTTCAAACTCCAAAATGGAAGCTGTTTCTTTTTAAGTCTTTCAGCTTCTAATTGCCAAGCAGAACGATAACTTCCAAATATGGTTCTTCCATAAAATGCATACACAGTCTCGCCATATCTACTTGATGCAGGATCCAGATCAGTAGAAACATGTTTATGGTGGCCCCGATTGTGTTCTATAAAAAAATGCATGTAGAGGGTAGACAATAACAAAAGCTTACTCATCAACTGCTCATGCTTTGTTGGTCGATGTCCCAATTCGTGCGCCGCATTAATACCCAAAATACCACATGCCATGCCATAAGCTGTGGTGGCACCAATTTTATAGGATAGAGATAGGCTTTCATTACTTACCTGAACCAAAAAATAGATCAAGATCAAATATTGCAATGGTACAAGTCCATAAAGCATCCAATCATAGACTTTGTTTTCTTTTGCTAATTCCTCTTCAATTTTAGATAAATTGTCAGTAGAACCTTTTGTGAATAATTCAATCAGCGGAATCATTACAAAT
>CAMFKK010000283.1 GCA_945957225.1 uncultured Sphingobacteriia bacterium
AGTAACCAAGAAACCACCGTTACGCAAGAGTTTCATGCCACGCAGGTTAATTTCTTTATAACCAGTGATGGCTTTGCCAATACTTTCTCTACTCTTGGTAAAGGCCGGAGGATCCAACATAACCACATCATATTTGCGACCATCCTTGCCCCATTGTTTGAGCACGTCAAAAGCATTCATGGCTTCAAATTTGCAAATGCTATCCAGCCCATTTAATGCTGCATTTTTATTGGCTTGTGCCACGGCATTTTCTGAAATGTCTAAACCCAAAACAGACTTGGCGCCATAAGCGGCAGCATGTATTTCAAAAGTACCCGTGTAGGTAAACGCACCCAATACATCAGCCCCTTTGACAATATGTTGAATGGCTCTTCGGTTGTCTTGTTGGTCTAAGAAATAACCCGTCTTTTGTCCGTTTTCTATGTCAACCAAAAACTTTAAACCATTTTCTACAATTTGAATATTGGGATCAAAGGGGGCAGATAAAAAACCTTTTTGTTGGGGCAGTCCTTCTAATTGTCTAACAGGAACATCGTTGCGTTCATAAATCCCCTTGGGGCCAAAAATATTTTCCAAACTATGGACTATGGCTTCCTTCCATCGGTCCATTCCCAAGGATAGGGTCTGGATCACAAAATAATCATTGAATTTATCAATGATCAGGGCAGGAAGCTCATCGGCCTCGCCAAAAACCAAACGGCAGTTTTCTGTATAACCCAATTTTTGTCTATAAGCCCATGCTTTGGCTATTTTCTGGTAAAAAAAAGCCTCATCTATGGTTTCTTGTTTGCGGGTAAGCAAACGCACCAAGATCTGGGATTGGGGGTTGATATAGCCCCTTCCAGCGTATTTTTCAGCACTATAATAGACGTCTACTATGTCTCCGGCCACCACATTGCCCTCAATTCTTTCTACTTCGTTGCCATATACCCAGGGATGACCATTGGCAATCCTTGGCGCGATTTTCTTTCTGAGATACAGTTTTGTCATTCGGCAAAGATAGGTGAAGCGTTTCTCCTGTCATTTTTTCCCTTTCCTTTGCTTGGCAATATTTTTGACATAGTTGATAATCAAGCAATTTTTATGAATCAAGCCGAAAAAGAGATGGAGCAGCACAATACAAACCCAGAAAACAATCAGACTGACACCCAAATGGATATCAATACTGACGAAAATGCAGCTGGTACCTCAAAACTCAACGAACCTGTTGAAGAGGAGAACCAATTGGAGAAATTGGCTGCTGAATTACAGGAGCAAAAAGACAAATATCTACGTTTGATGGCAGAATTTGACAATTTCCGCCGCAGAACGGCCAAGGAAAGGCTAGATCTGATTCAAACCGCTGGTAAAGACGTCATTGTTTCATTATTAGACGTTTTGGATGATTGTGACCGTGCCGAAAAGCAATTGGCCGGCTCAGAAGATATTGCCGCCCAAAAAGAAGGGGTTTTGTTGGTATTCAACAAGATTCGCAGCAATTTGCAAAACAAGGGCGTAAAAGCCATGGAAAGCATCAATACAGAATTTGATGTAGAGAAGCACGAAGCCATCACCGAGATTCCTGCACCTACTCCGGAATTAAAGGGCAAGATTTTGGACGAAGTAATGAAGGGTTATTACCTGAACGATAAAATCATCCGTTTTGCCAAAGTGGTGGTAGGCAATTAATACCAATAGTAGCATACATGAAGAGAGATTTATATGAAATACTGGGCGTAAGCAAGGGAGCCAGTGCCGAAGAGATAAAAAAAGCTTATCGGAAAGTGGCCATGCAATTCCACCCTGACCGCAACCCTGGAGACAAGGAAGCGGAAGAGAAATTCAAGGAAGCAGCCAATGCTTATGAAATACTCAGTGATGCCGACAAAAAAGCCAAGTATGACCGCTATGGTCATGCGGCATTTGCACCAGGTGCAGGTGGTGGTGGATTTGGCGGCAACATGAATACAGACGATATCTTTAGCCAATTTGGTGACATTTTTGGAGACGATATGTTTGGTAATTTCTTTGGCGGTGGCGGCGGACGTTCAAGGTCCGGTGGTGGAAGAAATGCAAGGGGCCAAAGGGGTAGCAATCTTCGCATCAAACTCAAATTGAATTTTGAGGAAATGGCCAAGGGAGTAACCAAGAATGTGAAAGTGAAAAAACATGTGGTTTGTACAACCTGTGCTGGAAGCGGAGCCAAAGACAAGAGTTCTATTCAAACTTGTAATACCTGTAAGGGTAGTGGACAGGTTCGTAAAGTAACCAACACTTTCCTGGGTCAAATGCAAACCGTTTCAACATGCCCCACTTGTAATGGAGAAGGAACTACTATAACGGCTAAATGTGGCAACTGTAAAGGTGAGGGTAGGGTATATGGCGAAGAAACCATTAGCATTGATATTCCAGCAGGTGTGCATGAAGGCATGCAGCTGAGCATGAGTGGTAAAGGAAATGCAGGAGAACGTGGTGGTGCTAATGGAGACCTAATCATTCAAATTGAAGAAGAAGCACATGCAGAATTGCAACGCGATGGTTTGAACGTTGCATTTGATTTACATATTAGTTTTCCTGATGCGGCATTTGGTACCCAAGTAGAAGTGCCAACCATTGATGGAAGGGCTAAGATTAAGATTCCACCAGGAACACAGAGTGGTAAAATTTTCCGTTTAAAAGGAAAGGGTTTTCCAGAGGTACAGGGCTATAGTAGAGGAGACCAATTGATTCATGTGAATGTTTGGACGCCTCAGCATTTGAGTGCTGATGAAAAAGCCATTTTAGAAAAATTAAACAATAGCGATAACTTCAAACCCAACCCCAATAAGGGAGACAAGAGTTTCTTTGAAAGGGTTAGAGAAGCTTTTAGCTAGCGCGATAATAAATTGTTAGAACGCAGGGCCTTGGTCCTGCGTTTTTCTTTTGCGCTTTTTTTTCTCAGGTTGATAGATTTGCTTGGCTTGGTCAACTAATGAAACAAATTCTTTTTGATATCGATCATCTGATTGATAAGACATGGATGCCAGAGACCAAACCTGATCAAAGCTGATTTTTTTGGTATAGGGTGATTCTTTTAATAATGATCCAAACATACAGACAGCCGTAGCAAAACGATATTCCTTTTCTGAACCTGCTAGCGCTATTGGATGATAAGGGATTTCAAAATACTGTTGTTGAAATGCAAGGGTATCTGATTTTTTAAAATTGATATTCAGGTTGCCCAAATTCCCGCTTGTTATACTGCTATCTTTTGGGACTAGTTCAAAAACGGCCATCAGGTTATGCCCACTTCCTACTTCTCCACCTTGCAATTGCGTTGTACTATCTTCCAATGCATTTTTTTTATTGTCAAAACCAATAAGTCTATAAGATTTCACAATTTCAGGATTGAAATCTATGTCTACAAATGCGTCATTGGCTACTGCATATAGGGTTTGAGTAAGTTCTGTTACCAAGGTTTTTTGTGCTTCTTGTAAATGGTCTAAATAGGCAAAATTGCCATTTCCTTTTTTGGCCAATAATTCCAGTTTACTGTCTTTATAATTGCCCATACCCACACCCAAACAGGTTAAATAAATCCCCGTTTGTCTGTATTGACTAATCAAGTCTTCCATGGCTTTTTCGGTGGCTTCTCCCACATTAAAATCCCCATCGGTGGCTAGGATAACTCGGTTATTACCCTCTGGTATAAAGGTTCTTTTTGCTAGTGCATATGCTGTTCTAATGGCATCGCCACCAGGCGTATCACCGCCTGCATCTAGAGAGTCAATGGCGTCTTGGATTCGCTTTTTTTCCGCCCCACTGACACCATTTAGTCTGATAGAAACATTGCCCCCATAAGTAACAATAGATACCGTGTCTTTGGCACGCAAATTTTCTACCAATAATTTAAAAGACTGTTGAAGCAAGGGTAATCTATTGGCTTTGTCCATGCTCCCTGAGATATCAATTAAGAAAACCAAATTGCTTGCTTTAATACTGTCTAAGTTGAGACGAGGTGCTGCCACTTGAACAAAGAATAATCTGTTCTGCTCATTCCATGGACAGCTTGTAACACGTGTTTTGCAAAGAAAACTATCCCTTGGTGCACTGCCTGTATCTTGTTGAAAATTAAAATAGTTCAACATTTCTTCAATCCTTACAGCGTCTATTGGAACTGTCATTTGGTTATGGATAAATCGCCTGATATTGCTATAAGATGCGTGGTCAATATTGAGTGCAAAACCGGTTTCATGGTACTGGAAAGCATCTACAAATTCGTTTTCTACCTGACTACTATAGCTCTCACCCACTAAACCACTATTGCCTGTATCTGTC
>CAMFKK010000284.1 GCA_945957225.1 uncultured Sphingobacteriia bacterium
ATGCATAACCAGCTTTCAATAAATTAGTAGCCATGGGTATGCCCATATTGCCAAGTCCAATCCAACCAATCTTTATTGTTTTTTCCATGATGTGTAAAATATATTATGCTACAAATTACAACATCAATTCTGCAGTTTCATCAAAGCAATTGCATTTCTTGATGAGCCGCTTTCCAACTAATATATCCCCCAGACAAATTGGCTACGGTTTCATAACCAGTTTGTCTAAGTATGCGTTGGGCCAAATATCCTCTAAGACCTGCTTCACAGTATATATAGATGGGTCTGTTGGTTGGGATTTCTTGCATTCGGTCTCGAATTTCATCAACTGGAATGTTAACAGCAGTTGGTATATGTCCAGCTTCAAATTCAGCAATGGTTCTTACATCTAGTAAAAATGCTGTTTCTGGTAATTGTGAAATTTGGTCCCAATAAAAAACACGTAGTCTATCTAAGAGAATATTTTCAGCAACAAAACCAGCCATGTTTACAGGATCTTTTGCAGAGGAATAGGGAGGTGCATAAGCGTGTTCAAATTCAACTAACTCAGCAATATTGCTGCCCCTTTTGATCAAGGAAGAAAGTATATCAATTCTTTTGTCAACCCCTTCTTGACCTGCAATTTGGGCACTATATATTTTACCGTCTTCTGGAGAAAAAGCAATTTGAATAGCCATCTGCTTTGCGCCAGGATAATAACCTGCGTGTGATCCACTATGATTGGTAGAAACAATATGTTTAATACCTGCATTTTTCAAATGTTTGGATGCAGTCCCAGCTGTTGCCACTGTCATGTCAAATACCTTAACAATAGCTGTATTAATAGCTCCATGATATTGGGATTTATTTCCCAAGACAATATTATTAGCTGCAATTCTACCTTGTTTATTGGCAGGGCCTGCCAAATAAGTATTCATGGATTGTCCTGTGATGGGATTGGTAAATTCTATGGCATCGCCAACGGCATAAATATCTGGGTTGGAAGTCTGTAAAAATTCATTTACCCAGATGCCTTTTGCGGTACCCAAATTAAGACCTGCCATACTGGCTAATTTGGTATCTGGTCTTACTCCAATAGAAAGTAATACCATTTCTGCATCAATAAAAGTTCCGTCTTTGAATAAGACTTTTACCCCATTTTCTAAAGCTTCAAATCCAGTTACTGCAGTAGATAATCTTAGGTCTACTCCTTTAGAACGTATATGTTGTTGAACCAGTGCTGCAATGGGATAGTCAATAGGGGCTAATATTTGATTTCCCATTTCTATAATACTCACTTTCATGCCTAAATCATGCAAGTTTTCTGCCATTTCAAGACCAATGAATCCTGCACCAATGACAACTACTTTGCTAGTTTTATGCTTCTGTACAAATGATTTAATATAATCAGTGTCCGCTACATTTCTTAGGGTATAAATGCCTGGCAGGTTAATCCCATTCAATGGAGGTCTAATGGGTTCTGCACCGGGAGATAAAACCAATTTGTCATAGGATTCTTGGTATTCTTCTCCAGTTAGTAAGTTCTTAGCAGAAACCATTTTTTGAATGGGATCAATAGCAATGACTTCTGTAGAAATTCGAACATCTATGTTAAATCTGGATTTGAAAGAGGCTGCAGTTTGTACAAACAATTTATTTCTTTCTTGAATGACTTCTCCAATATAATAAGGTAATCCACAGTTAGCATAGGATACATATTCCCCCTTCTCAAACATAATAATTTCAGCTTGTTCATCAAGTCTTCTCAATCTAGCGGCGGCGCTTGCTCCACCTGCTACTGCACCAATTACAACATATTTCATTGCTTCTTATTTTAATAGCACAAAGGAAGGCAGAACTAATTGCTCCAATTGTAACTATAGTTACTAAACTGTTAATCAGATCCGCAAGCTATTTAGGGCTATTTATTTAAAAAATGAGTAACATCATGTTTTTGGTTTAACACCAAGGTGGTTAACTTTGTCATTCAAGCTAATTCAAAGACTTTTCATGTTTTACTATGCCCCCAAATATTTGCTTCTAGCTTGTTTCTTATCATTGGTAATGATAAAAGACAGTGAGCCAGTTATTAAAAAACTGCCCATCAATGATTGTGAATACCATCAGGATGAAACTGTCTTATTGGCAAATGGCTGGAAAAAAATATTTGAAGATCAGTTTGATCAAAACCTATCAAAGTGGCGTATTTGGAATAGTGGTGCTTATAACCATGAATTACAATTGTATCAACCTTCTAATTTGATGATTCATGATGGGATTCTTGCCATTGAAGCCAGAAAAGAGCAGTTGCTAGGTATGAAATTTCCAAAGAATCAGTCAGTAGTTAGTTTTGCATATAGTTCTGGAAGAATTGAAACTAAACAATTGTTTTCAATCAATGACAAATACCCCAAACTGCGAATTATGGCAAGAATTAAACTGCCATTGGGTTATGGCATGTGGCCAGCATTTTGGGCTTATGGAAATCCTTATCCCAGTCAGGGAGAAATTGATATTATGGAAGCAAGGGGTTCAGAGCCCCAAAAATATTTGACCAATTTTTATGAAGCAAAATTGGATGATCAGGTTTCTGAAGATCATACAGCCATTATTGGGCTCCCCATTAACCTAACCAATTGTTATCATGTTTATGAGATGGAATGGTCCAAAGACGCATTGATATCCTATTTTGACGGCAAATTGGTAGATACTAAGAAAAATGAGTCTCATATTGCTTCTCTGTTTGAAAAACGAGAAAGATTGGTGTTGAATTTGGCTGTTGGGGGGGGATTTTACCCTGCTTTGGATATCAGTAAAATTGAAACTGGTACTATGTATATAGATTGGGTTAAGGTGTATGCGTCTAAGAACTAGGCCTTTGACAAATACCCATGACAAGGATAACAGTAAATTTTAACTAACTTTAATTCAAATGACCAATAGTTTCATGGAAGAAGAAATCATGTTCAATACCGCATTGTTAGAAGAACTTGGTGACAACCAAAGCTTGTTGATCATTATGAATTTCTTTTTGTCAAGTACGCCCAAAGACCTGAAAGAATTGCAAGAATTTGTTGCACAAAAGAATTTTCAGGAAATATATAAGAAAGCGCACAAGTTAAAAGGAGCAGTTGCTATGCTAAAGGCTCAAAAAATGGTTGAGGTTTTACTTTTGCTGGAATCTGCTGCTGAAATTGACCAGAACATGACAATGGTAGAAAGCCTTGTGGCTATCTTCATCAAGATGTACCAAGTTTTGGAAAAACAGATGCTTGAAGCCATAGCAGTTTTAAAAGCCGACTTGGAACTAAATGCTAATAAAAATTAAATTTGAACAGTTTTTAATGAACGAATATGAAAATCCTTGTTGCAGAAGATGATACTATGCTGCTTAAGACTATTGAACTCAAACTAAAAAAAGAGGGCTATGAAGTCTTTACTACAGCTGATGGAAGAGAAACACAAAAGGAAATTCTCAGAATCCGTCCAGACATGATTATTACAGATGTCATGATGCCTTATGCTTCAGGTTTGGAAATAGTAAGTATGGTTAGGCAAAAATTGAATTGGAAAATTCCTATCATTATCCTTTCCTCTATGGAGCAAGAAGCAGTAGTGATGAACGCATTTGGATTAGGAGCAGATGATTATATTACCAAGCCATTTAGTTTAAATGAATTAGCCATAAGGGTAAAGCGACTCTTGAGCAGACCTAGATAAGTCTTTTAATCTACTACGATACATGTCAGCAAACGGGTTCAAATACAATAGCCATTATGCCTTTGGAACCCTGATGGTATTGTTTTTTCTATTACCACTCTGGATGAGTATATATTGGTATCTAAGTCCTAATAGGAAATTAGTAGTGGCTATTGTTGATAAATCCTTGTTTTCTGAACAGGGTCAACAACATGTTTCCTTAAACTGGGTTCTTGGGCAGGAAAAATTTAGCAAGACCAATCAACAACAATACCAGCAAACTAAAGACTATTTTGGTTTTTTTGCCTCTGATAAAGAAAAGTTTGTTCTAAAAGGATTGGAACGGTTTTCTCCCAATCAATTAGAGCAATTGAGTAAGGATGCTGATCTTGGTTATTTTACCAATTCTTATGGGGTTTTTAAAAATGATGGTCACGGCAATGCCGATCAGGGAAACGGGGCATTTCTGCAACAAACGGGTATGAGCGCCCAAGATTTTCAGTTTCTGAGTGCCATGAAAGCCAAGGGGAAATTGGTGATTGTAGAATTCAATGCACTAGCACCACCAACTTCAGCTCAAATTAGGAGTAGTTTTGAATCATTGTATGGAATCAAAT
>CAMFKK010000285.1 GCA_945957225.1 uncultured Sphingobacteriia bacterium
ATATAGACCCTATAGTTATTGGGGAGGCGGTATGGGTGTTGGCTCAACAACCGTTAGTACCTATAATTATAAAGACGGTTCCCTAATCATAGATATTGTTGATAACAAGACACAAAAAATGATATGGCAGGGAACTGGAAACTCGGAAATAGATAAAGCACCAAAAGACCCAGATGCAGCTATAAAGGCAGCAGTAACAAAAATCTTGGCAAATTTTCCTCCAGATTCTAAGAAATAAGCAAATAAGCATCTATATAAGTATAAGAAAGGCTGGAACAAAAGTTCCAGCCTTTCTTATTTGATGAACTTCAATAAGGATTTTTGATTCCCTTCTATTAGCTCAATTGCATAAGTTCCTGAATTAATCTGACTAATATCTATGCTACATTTATTCCCTTGAAAAGCCCCACTTTTGACCATAATGCCTTTCATATCAAATAAACGAAATCTAACTTTTGAATTGGAGGCTGCATTTTTAAACAGTTCCAAAACCCTACCAAAACCTACATCTTGGCTACATTTCCAGCCAGCCTGTTCGGTTGTAAGACTGCTGATACCTGTTGATAATGACAATGTATTCTTACAAAATCCAGGGCTTTGACAACTTGCTCCATTTCCACCTGCAAGCGTATTGTTAACCACTGTGTTAAAACCAGAAATCTGACTTGTCAGAGTAGCATGAATTTTCAATTTTATTTCTCCTTGTGGTATATGCATATACGTCCAATAGTTCTTTGCTACTGGATCATAATAGCCGCTTGGAATTCCTCCTTCTGTTGATAATAAGCCATTAGGTAAATTGGATGGAGAATACGTTCCATGAAGTGTTGGCGAAGTATAAAGGGCAATACTGTTCCCTTTTGAAATATAACATACAAACTGTGATCCATCATAAAAAATATCTGGATCAGAAGCAGTACTACCTACTGAAGTTAAATTGATACTGATTCTGTTTCCTGTATTGGTAATAAAAAATTGCCCATCGCTTCCAGCAACTTCAGTGGCAGTTCTAAACTGCTTAGTGCAAGGATACGTGCTACAAATTGCTGGATCTCCCTGTATTCCTGTTGACTCTAAAAACATCATGACCAAATTACCATCACCATCAATAGTCAAGGATGGGTCTACATAATCCACTTTCACATTATTTTCGTCTTTTACACTCACCTGAACTGGATTGGCTTCCCATGTATTGTTAGAGTAATTATATCTTCTAACCAAACCAGGTGTATAGATATACAATTTATTCCCTCTAGTTATCACATCTGGTACACTACCTGTATAAGATGTGAAACCTGGTACCGAAGTCCAATTAATACCATCATTACTTTCTGCCAGCCTAACTGAATGAGTTTGTGGAGTGCTGCAATTGGTACAGGTAAAATAACTCATTAAATAGGCTTTGCTAGGTTGTGCGTTAAGCAAAGTCAGTCTTAGAAATATCAATATAAGTAAGAATATTTTTCTCATATTAATTTTAAAAATTAACTCCATTAAAAATTTAATATACTATGGATACAATACAAGGCTAGAATGCTGCCTATAAAAGAATTATGGTTTAGCAACCTGTTTATTCAATAATTCCAATACCAATTCCGCCTCAATTTTCAATTCTTGAAATAATATCCCAATCTTTTCAATCTGAAATTCATCTATCTCTGAAAATTTAGCAGCAATACTTGTCATTTGAGAAAGACTTGCAGTAAGCGAAGTGCCTTTTAATTTATGGATAGCTAATTTTATTGATTCAAGATTTCTATCCAAGACTGCTTGTTCAATAACAAGGATTGACTTTTTTATTTCCTCTATGGTTAAACTGATAAATTGCCTAATCAAAGCATCATCTGCCCCCATGTACCTACGAATCTTTTCCAAATCTAAATGGAGGGATTGCTCTTTTTCCAAAAACAATGAGGATTGCTTCAAACTAACTAATTCCTTTTTTAGCCATTTTATGAATACTCCTACCAAAGTTTCCTCTACAAATGGCTTAGAAACAAAATCATTCATACCTGCCGCCTCACATTTTTCCTTCTCTCCTTTAACAATTCCAGCTGTCAAAGCTATGATTGGAATAGTTGAACCGCCGTTTATATTCCTTATTTGCTGGGTAGCTTCATATCCATTGAGTATGGGCATTTGAATATCCATCAGTATCAAATCTGGTAGTGATTTTTTACAAATTTCCACCGCTTCACTACCATTCATGGCTTCCATAATAGTAGCATTTGGAGCAATTCTTTCAACCACAGTTTTAGCTAATAACATATTTATTTCACCATCCTCTGCAATTAAAATAGTGATGGCATCTTGAAAAAGGACAGTTTGCTGATCAACCTTAACCTCAAAATGTTCCTTTTTAGTAATCATTGATAATGCTAGGAATAATACCTGCATATTTACAGGAAACACCAAACTAATATTTACACCTTCTAATTCAGTCATATGATAGTCCATTAAAATGGCATCAAATTTTGCAGCACTATTAAGAGTTTGAATGGCTTCTATTCCTGAACTTGCTTCTTTTACAAGAATCCCTTTTAAATGAAGCATTTCTTTAAGTATTGTTCTATTGTTTTTATTGTCATCTACTACCAATACTTTTTTAATCACACTAAATTCTTCATTTGATACATCACCTGAAACCTCCGTTTTTAATTTTATGGAAAAATAGAATCTAGACCCCCTACCCAATTCACTTTCTACTTTCAACTGGCTATCCATCAGGCCTAAAATTTTGTTACTAATGGTTAGCCCCAATCCAGTACCACCGTATTTCTTTGTAACAGAATTATCCGCCTGAGAAAAAGCCTCAAATATCTTGTCCAGTTTTTCAGGTTTGATTCCAATACCCGTATCTCTTACTTCAAAATGAAATACAGCCTCCCCATTTTCATCAGATTTACTACTAGTAACTTTTAACTCAATTTCTCCAGTTTCAGTAAATTTTGCGGCATTGCTCAACAAATTAAATAAGACTTGTTTTAATCTTACAGAATCTGTGAACACCCACTGAGGTAGTGATGGTGATAAATTCAACAACATTTCCAGATCCTTGTTCTTTATCTGAAAACTAATAATATCAACCGCCTGACTGGCTAGCTCAAACAAGTCGCATTTTTCAAATTCCAATTCTAATTTACCGGCTTCAATCTTTGAAAAATCTAAAATATCATTGATAATACCTAATAAAGCATTGGCTGATTGGTGTACAATTCCTAAATATTGTTTTTGTGTTTCGTCTAAATTTGTTCTAAGAATAAGATCTGTAAAACCAATGACACCATTTAAAGGTGTTCTAATTTCATGACTCATATTTGCTAAGAACTCAGACTTTGCAATATTGGCTTCTTCAGCTTCCTTTTTTGATAGTTTCAATGCCTCTCTTTGTTGGCAATTTTCAGTGATATCTTCAATTACGGAATATACCTGATATTCCCCTTCCAAATTTTGAAACTTAATTCCATTAAGCAATACATTTACGGGATGACCATCTTTATGAATATATATTTTTTCATAAGGACCATATCTACCATTTTTCTCTAATGATTCCCTATGAAAAGCTTCTTGCTCATCAAATGAAGCCGGTGTAACGTCCCAATGGCTTAGTTTCCTGTATTCCGCCTCAGTATAGCCTATCATTTGATACAGTGCCGCATTCCCATCAATAAATGTGCCATCTGAATGTCTATTAATAGCAATACCAACAGGAGAATTGTCAAAGAATGCTCTAAACTTATTTTCACTGATTCTTAATTCTGCTTCTTGATTTTTTTCGTGGGTAATATCCCTAGCAATAGCAAATAAGTCTCCAGTAATAAGATCTGGGGTTGCCACCCATTGCAATACTTTATAATCTCCATTTACTGTTTTAAATCTGTGTACAAAATTGATGGTGCTAACCCCACTTGCCAATTTGGTTATTTCCTTTTGTGTAGAAAACAAATCTTCAGGGTGGATAAGTTCAAAAAAAGATTTTGAAAGTAATTGTTGTTCTTCCCATCCAAAAATCCTAGTAAAGGAAGGATTTACTTTTTTAAACATTCCGTCTAATCCTGCAATACAGATCAGGTCTTTGGCAACATGAAACAGTTTCTCAAAATTGGCCATTTCTGTTTTCTGCCGGCGTTCTACAATTAACTTAACTACATTTTCACCTAATAATTGTAGCCCCCGTTTTTGCTTTTCATTCAAGGCCTTAGGAGCAGCATCAATAACACACAATGTGCCAAGTGCAAAGCCGTCTGGATCTATTAAAGGATAGCCAGCATAAAACCTAATATTGGGATTACC
>CAMFKK010000286.1 GCA_945957225.1 uncultured Sphingobacteriia bacterium
GCTTGTATGTTTGACATCAGCAAGATCATTCCAGTTTACGAAAAACTCTATAGTCGTTTTTGTAGGATGCAGGTTTCTTAACTGAAAATATTTACTATTGTGCTTGAGCCAAAATTTCTTGAATAGAATTCAAAATAATTTTACAGATACTCTCTAATTCCTCTATCGTAGTAATCAATGGTGGCGCTATGCGCAGGCGATCTGGGGCAAATAAAAACCAATCTGTAATCAATCCATTTTTCACGCATTGATGCACAATGCGCTGATTGAGTTCAGGTGTGGCAAATTGCAAAGACATCCAGAGCCCGGCAGTATTGATATGTTGAATAGCAGGATGCACTAAAGTCTTTTTCAACATTGCTTCCTTTTCAAAAACGCTGTTGATCCATTGACCCTCTAGTAATAATTCTAATGCTGCTTTACCCGCTGCACAGGAAACAGGATGACCGCCAAATGTGGTGATATGACCAAGTACAGGATCATGTGTAAGCGTATTCATTAAAGCATTGTCTGCAATAAAAGCACCTAGTGGCATACCACCACCAAGGGCCTTGCCCAATAATAAAATATCGGGCACAATGCCATATTGTTCAAAAGCCCAAAGTGAGCCCGTTCTTCCAAATCCTGCTTGAATTTCATCCAAGATCAAGAGCGCCCCAACGGCTTTGCATTTTTTAGCAAGGGTCTTGATCCAAACAGGGTCAGGTTTGTTGATGCCAGATTCCGCTTGCACTGTTTCTACAATTACACAGGCTGTTTTGGTATCAATGGCTTCAATGGCAGAAGTTGCATTAAAAGCTTCGTGTAAAATATCAGGCAACAAGGGCCTAAATGCATTGCGCCAATATTCATCACCCATGACACTTAGTGCGCCTTGGGTACTTCCATGATAGGCATTCTTGAATGCCATGATTTTGGTTCTGCCTGTTACGCGCTTGGCCAGTTTCATGGCACCTTCTGTTGCTTCTGCCCCACTATTGGTAAAATACACCGTGTTCAAAGAAGTGGGCAATAAGTCTGTGAGCATTTTGGCATAAGCCACTTGGGGTTGTTCAATAAACTCCCCATAGACAATCAAATGCATATAGTCTGCGGCTTGGTCCTGAACGGCTTTTACCACTTTGGGATGGCTATGACCAATATTGCAAACAGAGAATCCAGAGATCAGGTCAATATATTGCTTACCATCAGCATCCCAAAGATGGATGCCAGCCGCTTTGACCATTTCAATCCCAATGGGTTTGTCCGATGTTTGCGCCACATGGTTCAGAAATAATTGCCTATTGGATGCCATGGCTGCAATTTACAAAGAAGCAAAGCTTTCTACCCAAAAAAGCAAACTTGTTTTAGCTTTGTCAAAAATTGACCCATGGCACTTATACTACCCGTTCAAGGAAAATCACCCTCATTTGGAGAAGACTGTTTTATTGCACCCAATGCAACTATTGTGGGAGACGTGAGCATGGGCAACCAATGTAGCGTTTGGTTCAACGCCGTAATTAGGGGCGATGTACACTATATTAAAATGGGCAATAAGGTAAACATTCAAGACGGAGCCATTATTCACTGCACTTATCAAAAACATCCCACCAATATTGGGAATAATGTTTCCATTGGTCATAATGCCATGGTGCATGGTTGTACCATTCATGACAATGTACTGATTGGCATGGGAGCTATTGTCATGGATGCCTGTGTGGTGCATAGCAATGCCATCATTGCTGCTGGCGCCGTTGTATTAGAGAACACCATTGTAGAAGCAGGTGCTATCTATGCAGGCGTTCCTGCCAAAAAAGTAAAAGAGGTTTCAGAAGCCTTGATTAGCGGAGAGATCAATAGGATCTCCAATAATTACGTAACTTATGCTTCTTGGTTTGCAGATCACAATGACGCACCAAAACCATAGCCATTAAAAAACAATCAACCATATCAGTGTTTCTGTTTGCTTGCGCGATGGTACTCACGTTAAGCTCCTGTAGATTATTTAAATCTAGGAGTAATGACGCTTATGAGAATACTCAAAAATCAATTAGAGGCAAAGAAGTAGGGGCAGAAAAATTATTACAGGCCGATGAAAAGACCCTAAAGAAAATGCCCAAATACAAATTGCAAAAACAATTGAAATACGATCAGTAATTGATCTCTTCCATCTTCTCTAAAATAGTGCAGTAACTCACGTAACGTTCTATAGAAACTTGACCAGTATTTACGGCCTCTTTAATGGCACAACCGGGTTCATTAATATGCTGACAATTGTTAAACTGGCATCCCCCAATCAGGTCACGCATTTCAGGAAAATAATGCGATAGTTCTTGTTTGCTAATGTCTACAATCCCAAACTCACGCAGACCAGGCGTATCAATGATTCTACCCCCAAAATCAAGGTCAAACATTTCTGCAAATGTGGTGGTATGCATTCCCTTACCACTCCATCCACTTACTTCTTGGGTTCGCAGGTTAAACTCAGGAAATACCGCATTGATAAAAGTGGACTTACCCACCCCACTATGCCCACTCAACAAACTGGTTTTGTCTTTGAGCAAGGCTTTTACTTCATCCACTCCAACATTATTCTGCACACTGGCCAAGATTACTTGATAGCCAATGGCTTCATACATGGTTTTTAGTTCTTCAAAAATGACCATTTCTTTTTTTCGGTAGAGGTCAGATTTGTTAAACACAATGACCGCAGGAATATGATATGCTTCACAGGAGACTAAAAACCTGTCCATAAATCCTTGTGAAGTTTTGGGGTCTCTGAGCGTCACAAACAACACACATTGGTCCAGGTTGGAAGCCACAATATGGTGCATGCGTTTGTTGTGCGGAGAAATCCTAGCCACATAATTGCGTCTGGGATAAATCTCATGAATCATGGCTGATTCTTCTTCCACGTCTTCAATCTCCATTTCTACCTCATCGCCAACGGCAATAGGATTGGTAGAAGTGATGGAATCAATCTTAAACACCCCTTTGATCCGGGCATTATAGACCTTTCCCTCGCTGTTCTTGGCTATATACCAGCTACCAGTGGATTTATAAATCAGTGCTCTCATGCGGGGCAAAGATAGCCAGCCAGCCTTCAAATGGGAAAAATTTGCTAAAACGCTGCTCTTTACAGTGGGCTTTGGGGTAAAGCGGTTTCCCGCCCCAACTAAATGTAATATCTTCGCAGCCATGGCAAAGTTTGCACACGATCAGATAGTTCCCAATAAGGAGAGTGAACAGGAAAAAAAAGAACAGGTGGCAGAAATGTTCAACAAAATCGCCTTTAAATACGATTTTTTGAACCATTTTCTAAGTGCGGGTATTGACAAGGGATGGCGTAAAAAAGCCATCAATGAACTAAAGGCGCTGAACCCCAAAATTATCTTGGACGTGGCAACAGGCACGGGTGATGTAGCCATCATGACCCATAAAATGCTGGCTCCGGAAAAAATCATAGGGATTGATATTTCTGAAGGCATGTTAGATTTTGGAAGAAAGAAACTAACAGACCTACAATTAAATGCTGCCATTGAATTGCAGACAGGAGATAGTGAGACCATTCATTTTGAAAATAACCATTTTGACGCCATCACTGTGGCATTTGGGGTGAGAAATTTTCAAAACTTGGAAAAAGGATTGGCAGAAATGTTCCGGGTATTAAAACCAAATGGTAAATTAGTGGTATTGGAATTTTCAAAACCCGGTTTTGCCCCCGTTCTTGGTTTCTATAGGTTCTATATGAATGTGATTGGACCAAGCATTAGTAAGTTATTTGGCAGTGATAAAGCTGCTTATCAATACCTCAACGATAGTGTACAAGCATTTCCTGAGGGACAAACCTTTTTAAACCTAATGAATGAAGCAGGATTTACCCAAACTTATTTGAAAAAACTCAGTCTCGGTTTATGCACCATTTATTGCGGAAGCAAAGCCTAAGGGTATTCCTGATTTCCATGCTCCTGCTTGCCTTTCATCAAGGTAAAGCGCAGCGCGTACTATATCGTCAAGACCACGACGACCTACCCTATTATTTTGGGCTTACACTAAGTTATAACAGCTCCAACCTGCACCAAACCAAGAGCAGTAATTTTCTGGCATCTGATAGTATTAAAGTAGTAGAACCCGGGGCAAGTGGGGGATTCGCCCTAGGTTTATTGGGCACCATGCGTTTGGATGATCATTTTCAGATTAGGATCAACCCCCAGTTAATCATTGGTGGATCCAAATACTTATCCTACACATTAGGTAGCACTAAACCCTGTCTCTTATACACATCTGACGCTGCCGACGACTAGTCGAGTG
>CAMFKK010000287.1 GCA_945957225.1 uncultured Sphingobacteriia bacterium
CTTAGTAGCAGCTGGTATTCAGGATGACTATAGCATGGGTTATGCTTCTCAGAACGGTTTTAGAGCCTCCTTTGCTGGATCATTTTATTGGTATAACCTAAGCAAAGAATGCAAAACCAATCTCTTGATTCATCCCTTTTGTTATATGGATGCAACAGCCATTTTTTACAAAAGAGAACCTGTGTATGAAGCAGCAAAAGAATTACAAGAACTAACCGATAGGGTTATGGAATATGGTGGAGAAATGATTGCCATTTTTCACAATGACTTTTTAACGCAGCAACCGGAATGGTTAGAATGGAGTCAATTACATGAAGACTGGTTGCGCAAATATGCTACTAGTAGTTAAGCCGTTTCTGGTTGAGTGGCTGCTTTTAAACTTCTGTTTACCAAATACACACCTAATAAGGTAATAGCTGATCCAATTAAAATATTGATGGTGAGTTTCTCATCCACCAATAAAGAGCCTACTAGTATAGCTACAATGGGATTGATATAGGCATAGAGTGCCGCAATCCCTGGTTCCAAATTTTTCATGGAATAGATAAATGCAATAAAAGCAATAATGGATCCTGCCCCAACCATATAAGCCAGTGTGGCCCAGGTTTCAAAAGGAATTTGTGCAAAGGGAATTACATCGCCTGTGGCATTGGCAATGCCATACATGATAAAAGAACTGAGCAACATTTGCCAACCCAATGCATTATAAGGATTGAGTTCAGACTTTTTCTTGGCAATAAAAATAGTGGTCATGGCCCAAGTAATCATGGCTACCATGGAAACGGCTACACCAATCCAAAATCCTTCTTTGTGGTTGTGAAAAGCATTGTCATAAAAGACCACGGCAATACCAGCAATCCCCAAAAACAATCCCAGAAAAGTACTGGCCTTAATTTGTTTGTTCTTGAAAAAAATCATTTCAATCAAGACCACAAACAGTGGATAGAGTGCCGCAATTAGGGCACCCAATCCACTGGGAATATATTTGAGACCAACGGTGGCTAGTCCATTAGAAGAGACAAACATGAGAATGGCCATAATGGTAAGCCAACCCAATTGTTTGAGTGTTGGTAGTTTTTCTCCCTTGATTAAAAAGAAGAGCACATAAATAATGCCACCAGAAAACTGCCGAATAGCAGCCACTTCAAAAGCTGGTGTATAGCGCACACAAATCTTACTCCCCACCCAGGTGGTTCCCCAGACAATGCTGGTGATGGCTAGTGCTATATAGGCTTTCTGTTTGTTGGCTTGCATCAAAGATTAGTGTCTGAAATGACGCAAACCCGTCATCACCATGGCTAGGTTATGTTCTACGCAATAGGCTACACTGTCTTTGTCTCTTACAGAACCGCCTGGCTGAATAAATGCTTCCATACCCGCTTCGTGTGCAATCTGTACGCAGTCATTAAAGGGGAAGAATGCATCAGAAGCCAGTACCGCACCTTGTAAAGAAAATTCAAACTGCTTGGCTTTTTCAATAGCATGACGCAATGCATCAATGCGGCTGGTTTGACCACAGCCCTTACCCACCAATTGTTTGTCTTTTACCAGTGCAATGGCATTGCTTTTTAAGTGCTTGCAAACCAGATTGGCAAATACTAAATTATCTTTTTCAGATTCAGTAGTTGGTCTTCCACCCACTTCTTCCCATTTGTCAAAATTGCCCTTGTCTGCACCCTGTTCTAGAGTACCGTTGAGTAATGACTTAGCAGGTGTTTTTAAAGCAGTGGTGCCAGCTTTCAATTCTAGTAAGATTCTATTTTTCTTGGTCTTTAAAACTTCTAAAGCGTCAGCGTCAAAAGCTGGTGCAATCAGTACTTCAAAAAAGATTTCATTGATGGCATCGGCAGTGGATTTGTCAATGGTACCATTGCAAACCAATACGCCACCAAAAGCACTTTCAGGATCACCCGCCAAAGCCGCGTCCCAGCTAGCTTTTACGCTATCTCTTTGCGCTATACCGCAAACATTGGTATGCTTGATAATGCCAAATACGGTTCCTTTTCCTGCAACCGGTGCTGGAAATTCTTGGATCAACTGTACGGCAGCGTCAACGTCTACCAAATTATTATAGCTCAGTTCCTTGCCGTTTAATTGGCTAAAGAGTTGAGTAAGGTCTCCATGAAAAACAGCAGACTGGTGCGGGTTCTCACCATAACGCAAAGCCTGACTAATACCTGGATTAAAATAATTGCTGATGGCCACATCATAGTGCATGACTACTTCAAATGCCTTGGCTGCATAAGCCCTGCGTTGTTCTATAGAAGTTTCTCCTTTCTGTGTTTTCAATAGGTTTTCCAAAGAAGCATAATCATCCTTTGCAGCAATGACTACCAAGTCTTTAAAGTTCTTGGCAGCAGCCCTGATCATGGAGGGCCCACCAATATCAATTTTCTCAATAATCAATTTCTCTTCAGTGGTATTGGCCAGTGTTTCTTCAAATGGATAGAGGTCTACAATCACTAGGTCAATTTCAGGAATTTGGTATTCCTTCATTTCTGCCAAGTCTTGGGCCTCATACCTTCTGCCCAAAATGCCACCAAAAACGGCGGGATGCAGGGTTTTTACACGTCCACCCAAGATAGAAGGGTAGGTAGTCAGGCTTTCTACAGGAACACAGGGTACACCAAGGTCTTCTAGAAATTTCTGGGTTCCGCCAGTAGAATAGATGGTAATTCCCAACGCATGTAATTCTTTTGCAATGGGTTCCAGGCCGTCTTTATAAAAAACGGAAATAAGTGCTGATTGAATTTTCTTTTGCATGTTGATTGCTTGGTCCGGCTTAGAACATTAGGCCTGTTGCCGGGATTGAATGGAGTTGCAAAGGTAAGTTTTCACACGCTCACAAAAAAGAAAGAGGAAGACTAATAATACCAAAGTCTGTGAAAAACTAATGCCTAAGTGCTCAGAAACTGCAAATGGCAGACGGTTGGTTCTATTGACCAAGTCATTCATCCAACCAATGCCAAGACTGATGCACTTGCCCAGGATGGATTGTAAGGCAGGGAAGGGAATAAGCAAGACAATTTCTAGATAAAGGATGAATCCTGAAAATGGAACAATCAAGAGGTTGCAAAACAAAAACAGGTTGGGAAACTGCTGAAAATGATAGAGCACTAGTGGAAGAGTGAACACCTGAGCCGTGAGCGTTAAAGCATTGAGTTGCCAAATGCCCCTAAGTAAAGGGTTCTTGATTCGGAGCCATTGCATCAGGGTTTTAGCATAAAGTAAAATACCTGTAACAGCCGCATAACTGAGTTGGAACCCAAGGTCCCAGATTAACCATGGGTCAAATACCAGTAAAAAAAATGCCGATGCTGCCAAAGCATTCAATTGGTTGTTTTGATAACCCAGACTTTGACTCAATAATAAAAAACTAAAGCTTAGTGCCGCCCGCATAATAGAAGGAGCAGCTCCTGTTAACAATGCAAAGCCCCAAAGTACTATTAAGATGACAATGGGTCTGATCCAACGCATCCAATGCAGGGGCATCAAAGGTTTAAAAAGCCAGAGCAATAAGCCATAGATCATACCCAAGTGCAAACCACTAATGGCTATAATATGCACTACTCCCGTATTGCTATAAGCCTGTACCAAGCTGCGGTCTAAGTCATATTTATAGCCAATTAAGAGGGCTTCTGCAATACCAAGAATTTGTTTGTCTGGAATCCATTGCGCAAGCACATATAAAATCCAATTTCTTGCATCCATGACCCAGTTGCGCCAACCCCTTGGAGCAGGCTCCATAAAAATTGGTGCTGCCGTTAAATAGCTTTGGTATTGCACCCTTTGGCGATAAGCCCAAGCTTGATAATTAAAATCGCCTGCTTGTTTTGGTGGACCAATGAATTGCAGTTTTTTGTTGAGCAGGATTCTTTTACCGGGTACCAGTTCTGTTTGCCAATTGGCCCTTTTAAAATACAAGAACAGTTTGCCCTGCACACTCACCCATTGACCCTGATTGTCTTGCGCAATGGCTTTTGCCAAGACCCGCCATTGTTTGGTGGTTGGAACAGGTGAAGTAATAATTTCTACACAGGTTTTGGATGACAAAGCATACTGTTGACCCAGTGCAAGGGAATGTTGTTCAGGTTGCTGCCAATAATAATTAAATGCACCAATGGCGGTAAGCAACAAATAAATGCCAAGCCCGCGCAACCAAGCAACATAAAATTGTTCTTGCAGTTTCAAAAAGGCGGGAAAGGCCAATAATAACAATCCAAATATGCCGATGACTTGAATGCCTTGAATGTTCAAGAGTCCCTGATACTTGAGTAAGA
>CAMFKK010000288.1 GCA_945957225.1 uncultured Sphingobacteriia bacterium
GTATTACCGTGACCAGACTTTTATGTTTGCCTCAGGCTTAGCCAGTGTGGAACAGTACTTCTCTCAATTATACGCCGATCCTATTAATGACCCATTTAGTTATGGCCGTCAGATGAGTTCTCATTTTGCTACGCGATTTGTAGACGATAATGGAAATTGGATGGATCTGGCCAATAGGAAAAATATCTCTTCTGATATTGCACCAACCGCTGGACAAATGCCCCGTGCATTGGGTCTAGCTTTTGCTTCTAAAATTTTTAGAAATAATCGGGAACTGCGTAAGTTGGACGCCCTTAGTCATAATGGTAATGAAATTTGTTTTTGCACCATTGGTGATGCCAGTACTACCGAAGGACATTTCTGGGAAACCATTAATGCTGCAGGCGTTCTACAAGTACCTCTAGCCGTTTTTGTCTGGGACGATGGTTATGGAATTTCTGTTCCTAAAAATTATCAAACCACCAAGGGGTCAATTTCTGATGCATTAAAAGGATTGGAGAAATTAGAGGATACCAATGGCATTCGCATTTACAAAGTAAAAGCTTGGGACTATGCGGGTATGTGTGAAGTATTTGAAGAAGCTTTACAACGCGTAAGGGAAACCCATGTTCCTGTATTATTTCACGTAGAAGAAGTTACCCAACCTCAAGGACATTCTACCAGTGGTAGTCATGAAAGATACAAGAGTCAGGAAAGATTAGATTGGGAGAAGGAATGGGATTGTATCAAGAAAATGCGCGAATGGATCATTGAAAATAACTTGGGTAGTCAAGAAGAATTATTGGCCATTGAAGCGGAGGCAAAAGAACATGTGCGTGAGCAGAAAGGATTAGCTTGGAACAAATATTTGCAACCTATTAAAGACCAAGTAGCCATTGCTACGGAGAAGATTCAATCTATGATGATCAATGATATGGAAGTCTATAATGCACTTCAACTCATTGTTTCAGAATTATTGGCCAATCGGGAGCCCTTAAAAAGAGACGTGCATAGAGCTATTGCCATGGCATTGGAGCTGGCGCCAAATTCTCCATCTGCCCCAGAATTAAGGGCTTATAACAAAGCATTGGTTAAACAGCATGAATATTTACATACCAGTCATCTTTATAACGAGACACCCAAGTCTGCTTTAAAAGTAGAACAGGTAAAACCATTGGTTTCTTTTGATGCACCATTGGTAAATGGCTTTGACGTATTGAACAAATATTTTGACGCACTTTTTACGGCTAATCCAAAAGTATTTGCATTTGGTGAAGACGTTGGTCATATTGGAGACGTAAACCAAGGTTTTGCTGGATTGCAAGACAAGCATGGTCCAGATAGAATCATGGATACTGGTATTAGAGAATTGACCATTGTAGGTCAGGCCATTGGGTTGGCTTTGCGCGGCTTAAGACCCATTGCAGAAATCCAATATCTAGACTATTTATTGTATGGTTTACAACCCTTGAGTGATGATGTGGCCACTACGCATTTCCGCACCCGCGGTATGCAAAGTGTTCCCTTGATAATTCGTACTAGGGGACATCGCCTAGAAGGCATATGGCATAGTGGTTCACCCTTGGGCATGGTTATTAATGCATTGCGTGGTTTATATGTGTGCGTTCCAAGAAATATGGTGCAGGCCGTTGGTATGTACAATACCTTATTACAAGCCAATGATCCGGCCATTGTGATTGAATGTTTGAATGGATATAGACTCAAAGAAAAAATGCCTGCTAACTTATTGGAGTATACCATTCCATTAGGAGAGCCAGAAGTGATTAGAACAGGAACAGATATTACCATTGTTTCTTATGGTTCTGTGCTACGCATCATTGAAGAAGCGGCTCAGCGTTTGGAGAAAGAAGACATTAGTTGTGAGATTGTTGACGTGCAAACCTTATTGCCATTCGATTTGAATCACTCCATTGTGGAATCATTGAAAAAGACCAATCGAATTGTCTTTATTGATGAAGACGTTCCTGGTGGAGCATCGGCCTATATGTATAATATGGTCATGGAAAAACAGGGTGGATACAAATGGTTAGACGTAAATCCTAGAACCATTACTGGTAAACCTAATAGACCTGGCTATGGTAGCGATGGTGATTATTTTAGCAAACCCAATGCAGAAGAAATTATTGAAGTGATTAGAGAAATGTTCAACGAATAGAATTACAAATAACTAGTCTAAAAAAAGCGATTTTAGTGCAGGTGTAGGTACCCAACAGGTTTCTTGTTTACCAAACCAGCGATACCTATTTTTAGCAATATAATTATAAACAGCGTCTCGGATAAATTTTGGGACAATGATAAAACCATACAAAAGGGGCCATCCTCCGGATAGTCCCTTTGTTGTTTTTAGGGCTCCAGTAGAACGAGTAAACACCAATCCATTTTCGTATAAAATAAAACTACTCAAATCAGTGGTGGACAAACCTGCTTTTTCTGCAATGGATTTTCCATAGCTGCTTTGAAGAGAAGCAAACCTGAAACGTCTTTGAGGATCCCTGGCAATCACAAACTGAACCGCCCCTTGGCAGAGATTGCATACGCCATCAAATAATATAACTGGGTGTTCTTGGGTTTCCATGAAAAAAGCCGTCTCGAATATTCGGGACGGCTCTAAGTTAACAATATTACTAGTGATTAGTTTAACCCATATTGTGGAAGACCTTGTTCACGTCTTCGTCTTGTTCCAAGCGTTCAATCAATTTAGAAACGTCTTCTGCCTGTTCATCCGTTACTGGAACAGTAGTGGTAGGAATCCATTCTAATTCTGCGCTTAGAGGAGTCAGGTTCTTGTCTTCCAAGGCTTTTTGCAAGTTACCAAAGTCAACAAAAGCACAACGCAAAACCAAGATGGCATTACCATCATCATCTGAGCTTTCACCTAGTTCATCCAAACCATGGTCAATTAATTCCAATTCTAGTTCGTCCATATCCAGGCCTTCTAGCTTTAATTTGAACACACCCATTTTCTTGAATTGGAAACTTACCGCTCCACTATTACCCAATGCGCCATTTCCTTTGTTGAAATGACTTTTTACATTAGCAACGGTTCTAACGTGGTTGTCAGTAGCAGTTTCAACCAGCAATGCCACACCATGTGGTGCATATCCTTCATACAAAATTTCTTCATAGTTGCTGGTGTCCTTACCCATGGCGCGTTTAATGGCTGCTTCCACCCGGTCTTTGGGCATACCAACACTTTTGGCATTCTGAAAGCACCTACGAAGGGCTGGGTTGGTAGCCACATCGGGTCCACCTGCTTTTACGGCAATCACAATTTCCTTACCAATTCTGGTGAATTGCTTGGCCATTCTGTCCCAACGGGCAAACATGGTTGCTTTTCTTACTTCAAATATCCTACCCATAAAATACTTTTGGCTTTGTTAATTAGGTTGGCAAAATTAGCATTTTGAAACTTAGTAGCCAAGTTGAAAGAAAAACGCCCATCAGATTTGGTTAACCTGATGGGCGTTTCTATTAAGCTATGCTAATTAATGCTTTTCAAAATCAGATGCTTTTGGAATAATATCACTTGGATTCTGAAGTCTACTCCTTTTCTTACTGTACAAAAAGTAAACAATTAAACCAAGGGCCATCCAGCCAAAAGCCACTTTTAAGGTAGTGGAATCCAATACCATAATCATGGAAGTACAAACTATCACACCCAAAGAAGAAACAATGGGAACCAATGGGGTTTTGAATGGACGCTCTAATTCTGGAGATTTAACCCTAAGCACCCATACGCCAATACTCACCAACACAAATGCAAACAGGGTGCCAAAAGAAGTAAGGTCTCCTGCAACGTGTCCGGGTACAAATGCCGCAAACAATCCTACAAAAATAAATAGGATAATATTGGCTTTATAAGGAGTTTTGAATTTAGGGTGCAATTCTCCAAATGCTTTTGGAATCAAGCCATCGTTACTCATGGAGTAGAAAATACGGCTCTGACCCATTAACATCACCAAGATTACGGAAGAGAAACCGGCCAAGATGGCAACGGTTACAGCCTTAGCCAACCATCCGTAACCAGTCATATAAGTACTAATGGCATAAGCAACAGAAGCTTCACGGCCTTTTTCAGGATCCACAAAATCTTTCCAGTTGGCAACACCAGTTAATACGTGTCCAAATAGGATATATAATATGGTACAAACTACCAATGATCCAAGGATACCAATGGGCATGTCGCGCTTTGGATTCTTAGCTTCTTGAGCTGCTGTAGAAACGGCGTCAAAACCAATAAAGGCAAAGAATACCACGGCAGCACCACCCAATAC
>CAMFKK010000289.1 GCA_945957225.1 uncultured Sphingobacteriia bacterium
CCCTAAATGAATTAAAAACTACCCAAGACACCATTCGCATTAAAGCCTATATACAAGTGTCCAAAGAAGATGCATCGCTCTATTATGACACTAGGTATAATGCTAGTAACAAACCTGAGATGCAACCTTTTTACTTTACACTAGTATTGAATAACGCCAGTGACTTATATAGTTTACCAGAAAATGCTTTGCAAAACTGTATTAGCAGGCTCCAACAAGAACTGGGACCAGAATATGTAGCCACAACCAATCCCAAATCAAATTATAGTGCTGCGTTCAATATGGCCACTGGAAAAATGTTTAGTCCAGGAAGGGCTAAATGGATCAAAAATCCAGGTCAGGTACCTGAATTAGTACCCAATATTTATGCGGGGATGCAATTTGCCAAGGGCGTTTTTGTACCCTCATTCTCAGCGGGAATCAGGTATACATCGGCCAATAGAACCCATAGTACTAATAGGTTCTACGCCATGTGGGAACCCCATTTCTTTTTTAGCAAAGATTTGTTGAACAATGTAATCACAGAGAGGAATGATTTTTTAACACTCCGATACGTTCATTTAGAAAACAAACAAACTCCCTTCAATTTTGTGGGCAATGTTTCCATTGGCTACTTAATCAGCAGCAAGGGCAATTGGTTTGAACCCAATACTTATAAAGTGGGTATTCCCGGTGTACGCAGTGGTTGGTTGCAATTAGAACCCGAATTCTTTTTTCATGGATTTCTAAAAGGCGTCAGCCCTTCAATTAAGTTGACCATTCATTACGAATAAGTCAAAATTAAAAAGTCAAAAGTCAAAATAAGTTTTGTTTAGGCTAACCCCGTTCATGGAGAATCCCCTCTGAACGGGGTTTTAATTTGGAAAACTTGTTATCTTTCACGCAGAAGCAAAACTCTATCAATGAAACAGATGACCCTCTTATGTGCATTGGTGTTATTAGTAGTAACCCAAGTTAGTGCCCAACCCAATTGGTTGCGTTATAGCGCCATATCGCCCGATGGTAAAACCGTAGTGTTTACCTATAAAGGCGATTTGTATACCGTAGCCAGTGCTGGCGGAACAGCAGTGGCATTAACCAGTCATGAAGCCCATGATTTTATGCCTGTTTGGAGTCATGATGGAAAGCAAATTGCTTTTGCTTCTGACCGATATGGCAATTTTGATATCTATACCATTCCTGCAGAAGGTGGTCAGGTAAAAAGACTGACTTATTATTCTACCCCAGAATATCCTTATGCATTTAGCAATGATGATCAGCAAGTCTTATTTGGTAGCAGCCGTCAAGACGCAGCAAGCAATAGAACTTATCCCACTGGTTCTCAACCCGAGCTCTATTCCGTATCCATAAATGGGGGCCGCGTGAGTCAGGTGTTGACCACTCCTGCTGAAGACATCAAGATAAGCAAGAACGGACAATTCATGATCTATCATGACAAGAAGGGTGGAGAGAATCAGTGGCGCAAACACCATGTATCGGCCATTGCGCGTGATATCTGGGTCTATGATAATAAGGCCGGCACGCATAAAAAAATCACCAGTTTTGCTGGTGAAGACCGTAGTCCTGTGTTCACTGATAATGACAAAGCATTTTATTATTTGAGTGAAGAGAGTGGCAGTTTTAACGTACATAAAATGAATCTGGAAGGTGGCAAGAGCACGCAGGTATCTAATTTTAAAAAACATCCCGTGCGCTTTTTGTCTAGTTCTAATAGCGGAACACTTTGTTATAGCTATGATGGAGAACTCTATACCCAAGCACCCGGTGGCAAAGCTGCCAAAATAAATATTCAAATTGTGGCCGATGCCAAAGCCAATAACGAACGCCCAGTTCCAGTAAGTGGTGGTGCGCGTGACCTGGCCGTATCGCCCAATGGCAAAGAAGTTGCTTTTGTATTTAGAGGAGAAGTGTTTGTTGCTGCTGTTGATGGTGGCGGCACCAAACGCATTACCAATACACCCGAACAGGAACGCAGTGTGAGTTTTTCTCCCGATGGAAAATCATTGGTCTATTCAAGTGAGCGTGGCAATAGCTGGAAGATTTATCAAACAGAAATGGTACGTAAGGAAGAACCATATTTCTATGCGTCTACCCTTCTAAAAGAAACAGCACTAGTGAGTAATGAAAAAGAAAACTACTTACCCGCTTATTCTCCTGATGGAAAAGAATTGGCCTTTATAGAAAATAGGGCAACACTCAAAGTATTAAACTTGGCCAGCAAACAAAGCAGGACCATTTTAACAGACAAGGAATTATTTAGCTGGGGCGATAATGATCAGAACTTTGAATGGAGTCCCGATGGTAAATGGTTTGCCTTTAGTTATGCCATTGAAGGCGTATCAAATTCTGAGATTGGCATTATCAGCACCGATGGAAAGGGTAAGATTTTTAACGTAACAGAAAATGGCTTTAACGATGGCTCACCCAAATGGGCCATGGGTGGAAAAATGTTATTGTATGAAACCGATAGAGACGGTCTTCGCGCCAAAGCCAATAGCGGCGGTAGTCAGAGCGATATCTATGCGGTAGTGTTGAACCAAGACGCTTGGGATAAATTTAGACTGAGCAAGGAAGAAGCTGCGCTGTTAAAAGAGCAGGATGAAAAAGCAGCCAAGGCCGATACCAGCAAAAACAAAATCAAAAAAGACAGTCTGATCAATATTGAATTTGACGGACTAACTTATAGAAAACAAAAACTCACCATCCATTCTTCTAGCTTGGCCGATGCCTTGGTAAGCAAAGACGGTGAGACCTTGTACTATTTAGCCAGATTTGAAAAGGGTTTGAATTTATGGAGCACCAATATTAGAACCAAGGAAACCAAGATTTTGTTGCCCTTGAATGCCAACTCTGGTTCTCTTACTTGGGACAAGGATCAGAAAAATATCTACTTATTATCTGATGGTAGCATCAGCAAGATTGATGCAACAAGTGCCAAGCGTGATGGCATTTCTATAAATGGAGAAATGCAATTAGACGTGGCTGCAGAACGCAAGTTTATGTTTGAGCATATCTGGCGCAGAACCAAGACTACTTTCTATACCGCTTCTTATCATGGTATTGATTGGGATAGCTACAAACCAGACTATGAGCGTCACCTAGCGCATGTAGGCAATAACTATGAGTTCACAGAACTACTCAGTGAAATGTTGGGTGAATTAAACGTGAGTCATAGTGGTGCAAGCTATGGTGCATTTAATCCTAACGCAGACGCTACTGCTTCTCTGGGTGCTTTCTATAGTTATGCGCATACAGGCAATGGCGTAAAGATTGATGAAGTCATCAAAGAAGGTCCACTAGACAAAGCAGGCTTTGGGGTTAAAGCAGGGATGATTATAGAAAGTATTGATGGAGAACTCATCACACCAGAAAAAGACCTGGCCCAATACCTAAATAGAAAAGCAGGAAAAAATACCTTAATCACTGTGTTAGATGGTGGTACTAAAAAAGAATTGATTGTAAAACCCATCGGCCTTGGCGAAGAAAATAGCTTGTTATACAAACGTTGGGTGCGTAAGAACCAAGAAGAAGTTGACAGACTAAGCAATGGTCAATTAGGTTATGTACATATTCCAGGTATGAATGATGGTGCTTTCCGCGTAACCTATGAAGAAGTCATGGGTAAATACGCTACCCGCAAAGCCATGGTCATTGATACACGCTTTAATGGTGGTGGAGACTTGGTCAGTGATCTAGCTGCTTTCTTAACGGGTAAAGCCTATATGTACAATAGCAATGACAAACATATTGTGAGTTATGAACCAACCTTCCGTTGGACCAAACCATCTATTGCCCTGGCCAATGAAGCCAATTATAGTGATGGTCATTGTTTTGCTTTTGGCTATCAAAATTTACAGATTGGTAAACTAGTGGGTATGCCCGTTCCTGGTACCTGTACTTTTGCAGGATGGGAATCTTTGCAAGACAATAGCATGCGTTGGGGTGTTCCACCAGTAGGTGTGAAAATGATGAATGGTCGTTATTTGGAAAATTCACAAACCGAACCCGATATCAAATTGATGAATGAATATGAACAAGTAATCAAGGGTAAGGACCAGCAATTAGAAGCGGCCATCAATGCCATGCTCAAAGATTTAAAGTAAATAGTCCGTCAAGATAATTGATAGGATTGGTTGATGGTGATAATTTGATGTGCAATTAGTTTTTATCAACATGGTTGCCATCGTATATTTGCCGCCTACCAGATTCCGTAGCTCAGTTGGTAGAGCAATACACTTTTAATGTATGGGCCCTGGGT
>CAMFKK010000290.1 GCA_945957225.1 uncultured Sphingobacteriia bacterium
GATATTAGTTTGCAGCGGAAATAAGAAAATTAAGTGGAAAAAAATCTTAAAAATGTGGAAAAACCGGTCAGATTTCCCAAATTCGGTGCAAATATGGTCTTTTTTCTTCAATTATCCGCCTCCAATTTTGCCCTTTTGTGGCATTTTCTGGCAAAGCACCATTAAAAGAGATTGACCGGAAGAACCAATTCCCAAATATTGGGTTGGGGTACTGCTCTAAATTCCTGAGAAAGTAGTCTGGAATACCTGACGCCAAAACTAATGGGCTGCTGATTCCACCATCGGGTATCAAAAAAGACTTCCAAACCGGTACTATTGAACTGAAATTGATTCCCAGTTCTTAGACTTTTACCAATGGTATGGTCAAAAAACAGGTTTGCTCTAATTCGTTGAAAATAAACCACTTGACCAAATCCCCATTCTGGATAACAGAGAGGCAGGTGATAATTGGCCCCAATTTTCCACATTCTGGGAAAGTTAATGGCTTCATATCCCCTGGAAAAGGGGAAATTATTACTAAATAGGTATTGCTGCATGGTATCCCTTGCTTGATAAGCAGCAGAAAGCACTAAACTATGGTTATTAGCCAAGCCAGGAAGGTAAAAACTACCACTCAGTAACAGTTGTTCTGCCTGATAGCCATTGATATTGGTTTTAAAATCGGCCAACAGGCTTTGTGCCCAATGAGCATAGATCTGTTGCTTGCTTTTTTGAATCTGAGATTGATAACGGATCTGACTATTCCAAGAATGAAAATCCTGGTCTTTGAACAGTTTTTGACCAATCCCAGTCCATTTAACCTTTTCTACATTAAAACTTGTTTGGAAAATTAGAGATCTATAGGCTTTGCCACCACTTAAGTTCAACGGTAGCCTCAATCCAATATTGGCTTCAGTTTCATTCCAATGCAACACAGTGTCTTTATTTATTCTAGCTGTTCTAGACCAAGTTTGTTCCAAACCCAAAATTGGTTGTAAATAGGTGGCTCCATAAACCCCTTCAAAACCCAATTTATGACTAGTTTCATTTTCATTATAGGTATACGTCAATTGTGACTGAAAAGTATTCAATACATTTTGACCATATATTGAAAAACTATATTCCGGCGCATTATACATGGGGCGCCAACTATGAAAATTAAAAAGCTGAAAAGATTTTTTATATGGGCTGGTTGTAAATGATCTAGTATCCAAACTATCTTTGTTTGCCTCAGCCCAACCCTGCCCTATTGGATGCTGGTATAATTGGTCTAATTGCAGGGTTTTCAACGCTTCTTGCTGTGGTTTTACTAATTCCCATTTAGGATTAAACAAACCCAACCTATAGCCATTAGCAGTAAATACAGAAGCTTGAACCTTTTGCCCTTTTAAAAATCCTTGGTATAAGCCGGTGGGGTAAGAAGCCAGTTTAAATGACTGATGTAAACTATCCAACACATTCATGGTCCAGAGTTCGTCATTTCCATTCACGGTTTTTGTAAAAGTTAGGGCATCACCTTGAACTAGTAAAAAACCAATCAAACTATTAGAAAATGGCAATAAGGTTTCCAGAGCCTCATTATTCCCAATGGCTTTTTTGAACAATCCCATTTGCCCCATTGGATTTCTTGCCGTAAAAAACAAATGATGATCATTCTTAGAGAATTTGGGGCTAGCCAATACCCAATCTTTTTGTTCAAACTGTTCCAATACCACTCCTTCCCTATCAATGGTAGTTAATACAGATGTGCCATTAATTTTGTTTTCAATAACCGCCAAACGCTTTGCATCGTGTGAAATATCTGGTGAAAAATACCTAGACTTTGGAGCAATGATTGTTGTATTGCCTGTGGCGATATCAAGAATCACTAATTGGTTAAAATCTCTATTTCCCCAACGGGCATCTGGCTGATAAGCCGCATAAACCAATTTCCCATTATTATAAGAATAATGATCATCAATGGCAATTTGTTTGGTAGCAATTTTTTCTTCAGTTCCATTTGCTTGAATCAAAAAAAAGGTAGGGATTTTTTTATAGGACTTCTTTAATACTAGGGTTGCGCCGGTTGCTGTTGGATAAGGGTATAAATAATCTGTTAGGTTATTTTTTTCAACAGTTGTTACCCATTGTACAGCCGTATCATTTGGCTGTTTCCATTGTGACCTGTAAAAGTCCATTGCATCTTGATAAAACACTTCAAACTTTTTACCTGAATATTTTTTAATAGCGCTTTGAAATGGATAAAAAAATGGTTTGTAAGCAGCCGCATCTGAGGTCACTTTTTTCCAGAAATCATTCCCATAAGTTTTCCTACCATAAGCCACTAACAAATAACCCAAGGAATAATGATTGGGAGTATAAAACCTAAGGGAGCCATTGCGTATTTGCTGGTAATTGTATTGTTTGTTGGCCAAATTCAAAGATTGAAAACCAGCTTGAAACAAGGGTAATCTTCCCCTACCTTGATTTGAATACAAGGTTTCATTATCAACTGCATCTCCTTCAAAAAACCAATCTGGTATGGCCGCTGCATTGGCAAGTGCCAAACCTTCCTGACCAAGAACAAGAGATGCAACATGAGAAAAGCCTTTATTAAAATTACTATACTGTTGAACATGTCTGTATTCGTGTATGGCTAAGTTTTTATTCCAATCAGTAGCACCCAAATGAAAAGGGTCTTGAGGTGCTGTAATGTAAAACTCAGATCTCCAAGGCGCAAGTGCAACATAGGCATTTGAATAAGTGTTTTGGTTTTGTAAAACCATGGTAATCTTTCTGGATTTGCCTCCAAGACTGTTCAAGTCCTTTGCTTGCAAAACATGCACCCAATCCGCAATTTTGTTGGCTGTTTTTTCCATTCCTTTTGGATAAATAACCCTAACAGTGTCGGTATTTATTTGCATCCATTTGGTACTGGGTAAATTACCTCCAAATTCTTGCGCGTTAATGCCTATTGAAATAGATAATAAAAGAAAAAAATAAATTAACCTCATCAGATTTACATTAGACACTAAAATACAACAAAGACTGTTTGATTGAATGGGTTTTACCTTTAGATTTGAAACCATAAAACTTTCAAATGAAACAATTTAGGATGCTGTTGACTGGCCTAAGTTTTGCAATACTCTCATGCAATAACCCTACTTCTACCAACCAAATTACAGATTCCAGTATGGCCAAAACAGCTTCCAGCAAATCATTGGCGGCAAATCTTTCAGGCTGTTATGAATACAATATTGGACAGGATACCGTTAGATTAACCCTTAAAATTGACAGCAACCTAGTCAGCGGAACACTTTTTTATGATATGTATGAAAAAGACAAAGCAAAAGGAACCCTAAAAGGATTCATCAAGGATTCACTAATTGAAACCAGTTATCTTTTTAATGCAGAAGGAATGGATTCGGAATCAGAAATATTATTCCAATTTAAAAATGATAGCCTTTATATGGGAGAAGGGGCACAAAGTTTCAAGTATGGAAAAACTATATTCCAAGACCATAACAAAGTCCAATTCAAAACCGCATTTAGAAAAATAAATTGTCCTTAATTATTCGGCCCAACTCATAGTATAGCCTTTGTTTTCAATTTCAAGGGCAATATCAGTTAATTGTAATGGATGAAATGTGTCTACCATTACCGCCAATTCCTTGGTCTCTTTTTTACCAATACTTTTTTCAACTGCGCCAGGGTGAGGTCCGTGTGGAATTCCAGCTGGGTGTAAAGTAATCATCCCTCTAGTAACGTGTTTTCTACTCATAAAATCGCCATCCACATAATATAATAATTCATCGCTATCAATATTACTATGATTGTAAGGAGCTGGAATGGCATCTGGGTGATAATCATACAAACGAGGGCAAAAACTACAAACCACAAAATTATGCGCTTCAAATGTTTGATGAACAGGTGGTGGCTGGTGCACTCTTCCGGTGATGGGTTCAAAATTATGAATACTAAATGCAAATGGATAACAACAACCATCCCATCCCACTACATCAAAAGGATGATTACCATAGTGTAATCCATACAACACCCCTTTTTTCTTGGTTTTGATTAAAAAATCTCCTTGCTCATCCTTTGTAATCAAATTTTTGGGGGTACGAATATCTCTTTCACAAAAAGGTGCGTGTTCCAATAATTGACCAGCATTACTGGTATACCTTTTGGGATATCTAATTGGGCTAAAACTTTCTACAATAAATAATCTGTTATTGGTGTCTTGAAAACTAATCTGGTAAATGGTTCCGCGCGGTATTACTA
>CAMFKK010000291.1 GCA_945957225.1 uncultured Sphingobacteriia bacterium
ATACAATCGGTCAGGCTTTTTTTGTTATTGGATACAATTGATTAGTGAGCTTTCAAAAATGCTATCGCTTTAGCGTGGGCGTCTTCAGTAGCTTCCTTATTAAAAGAAGGATTGGAAGGATTGGCAAATCCATGCCCAGCTTCGTATTTATTGGCGGTTAATTTTTTACCCAAACTGGCCATGTCTTGTTCAAACTTGTTGACAATTTCTGGAGAAGGGCTACGGTCTTTGTTACCAAAGAATCCAATAACATCACAGTTTAGTCCTTTCAGTTTTTCTAAATTGTTTTCTGGTCTACCATAATACATGACGCAACCTGCAGCTTGCTTACCAGCCAATAATGCGGTTTGTAAACTCCACATACCACCAAAGCACCATCCAATAGTATAGATTTTGGCTTTTGAACCAGAATAGCTCAAAGCCCCTTTGATAATATTTTCAAGCCTATCTGTTTTGGCAGCTTGAACCAATTTCATGGCAGAATCTGGGGTTGCGGCTACTTTTCCATCGTATAGGTCCAGCGCCAATACATTTACATCTCCCAATTCCGTATAAAGATTGTCTGATTCTCTCTTTATATAATCGTTTAATCCCCACCATTCTTGAATCACATAAACCCATTTATCTGACTTATTCTTAGCCCTAATCTCATATCCTTTGGCAATTGAACCGTCGGCTGCTTTAAATTCAACTGGTTTTCCTATTGCATCTTCCAATTGAAAAGGAAGGGGTTTGGGGTGCAAATTGGCAAAAGCCATGGTATTGGCTTCTTCTCTAAACTGATCTCTTATATCTGCATTATAACAGTTGATATAGCATTCTGGACTTAGGATCTGCGGTTCCGGAGCTTTGTGACGATAACCCAAAAAGCAAGCTGTGGAGAAAGCTGCAAGGGTTAGAAAAAGGATTTTTTTCATAATGTGATTTTTTTTTGGGAAAGATTTGCACTTCAAATTAACACTTCTTCACGGGGATGGTTGTTTTGCTTCAGGTATTTTTTTTCAACGGTTTTTTTGGCTTAGTTTTGTATGACCGCTGAGAATTTTAGTCAACATTATTTCCCTAGGTCAATTTACCGAACGTACAAATGGCAACTGCAGGATGCCCTGTAATTGTTTTTTGTTTTTTCAAAACGGCTGGGTAGCGACAAGAAAGTGGGGAGCAGCCAACTAATAACTGGCATTCAATAAAATAGAATCGGTGCCTTGGCACTATAAAGCATAATAACCGTCATATGGCTAAGTACATTTTTGTAACTGGTGGTGTAACCAGTAGTTTGGGTAAAGGAATTATTGCGGCTTCACTAGCTAAGCTGCTACAGGCCCGTGGTTTAAAAGTAACCATCCAGAAATTTGACCCCTATATTAACGTGGATCCAGGCACCCTAAACCCTTATGAGCACGGGGAATGTTATGTAACTGAAGATGGTGCAGAAACTGATTTGGATCTTGGGCACTATGAGCGTTTTTTGAGTACCTATACGTCTCAGGCAAATAATGTGACCACGGGTAGAATTTATCAAACCGTGATCAACAAAGAAAGAGCGGGCGATTTCTTAGGAAAAACTGTGCAAGTTGTTCCACATATCACAGATGAGATTAAACGCAGAATGTTGTTATTGGGTGAGGGTGATGCCTATGATATTGTAATTACCGAAATTGGGGGTACCGTGGGCGATATTGAAAGTCTTCCCTTTATAGAGGCTGTTCGTCAATTGCAATGGGAATTACCTGATGAGGATTTGATGGTAGTGCATTTGACCTTGATTCCTTACTTGAAAGCTGCCAAGGAACTCAAAACAAAGCCCACCCAGCATAGTGTAAAAATGCTAAGTGAAACAGGAGTACATCCTGATATCTTGGTATGCCGTACTGAACACCCATTGAATAATGACCTGAAGCGCAAAATAGCCCTGTTCTGTAATGTAAAAACAGAAGCGGTTATTGAGGCAATGGATGCTCCTACTATTTATGAAGTACCCTTACTGATGTTGCGTCAGAAACTGGATCTGATCTGTTTGAAAAAATTAAATATTACCAAATTTGATGAACCCAATTTGGATAAATGGAAGGGCTTTTTGGATAAATTGAAATATCCAAAGAGTAAGGTGACCGTTGGTTTAATTGGAAAGTATATTGAATTACAAGACGCTTATAAATCTATCTTGGAAAGTTTTGTACACGCGGGAGCCATTAATGATGTGCAGGTAGAAGTAGTGAACGTGCATAGTGAATATATTACCCAACAAAACGTCACTGAAAAATTGGCTGGTCTGGATGGATTATTGGTAGCTCCTGGCTTTGGTCTTAGAGGAATAGAAGGTAAGATTGTTGCCGTTCAATATGCCCGTGAAAAAGGATTGCCTTTCTTTGGAATCTGCTTGGGTATGCAAATGGCGGTGATTGAATTTGCCAGAAATATTCTTGGTTTAAAAGACGCACATAGTACTGAGATGGATGCCAGTAGCACCCACCAAGTAATCAATATGATGGAAGAACAAAAAAAGATTACCATGATGGGTGGTACCATGCGTTTGGGTTCTTATCCTTGTCATATTACAGAAGGTAGTTTGGCACACAAAGTGTATGGCTCAACAGAAATCACAGAAAGACATAGACACCGTTATGAATTTAACAGTGAATACCTACAACAATTTACGGATGCAGGTATGTTAGCTAGTGGTACCAATCCTCAAACTGGTTTGGTAGAGATAGTGGAAATTCCTACCCATCCTTTCTTTATTGGGGTACAATACCATCCTGAATTGAAGAGCTCTGTAGAAAATCCAGCTCCATTGTTTGTGGGCTTTATTGGAGCCGCCAAGAAGTACAACGAATCCAGTAATGGCGATAAGAAAAAATCTAGCCTAGCTTAAAAACTACTCAAATATTTTTACTCTAAACATCTCGGTTTTACCGGGATGTTTTTATTTAAAAGGCTTTTTTCAGTTAACTTACCTATTAATTAAGTTTTGTAATTTTAGTATTCAAATTCCAGTTCCATGAAATATTGCAAGCATTTAACAGGATTTCTTTTCTTGTCTTTGATTTTCCTAAACTTGGGGGCTCAACCACCTCAGGGAATTAAATGGTCCCCCAAAGGAAATGGTTATTATGCCGTTGATGCAGGTGAGATTTTTTATACTGATTTAAGTACTAGTAAGAAAACTAAAGTCATTACCAAAAAACAGTTAACACCAATTGGTGCAGAGAAGCCAATTAACCCTAGAAATTTTTTCTTTTCTCCAGATGAATCCAAACTCTTGGTGTATACTAATAGCAAAAAAGTTTGGCGTTATGATACCCGTGGTGATTATTGGATATTGGATTTGAATACCAGCCAAATCAAGCAATTGGGTAAGGGTAGACCAGTTTCCTCACTCATGTTTGCTAAGTTCTCTCCTGATAGCCGTAAAGTGGCTTATGTGAGCGAGTATAATATTTATGCAGAGGATTTGGTTACAGGTAAAATTGCAGCATTGACAACAGGCGGGAATCGTAAAAAAATTAATGGAACATTTGACTGGGCTTATGAAGAGGAGTTTTTCTGTAGAGATGGATTTAGATGGAGTCCAGATAGTAAACAGATTGCCTATTGGCAAATGGATGCAAAAATTACCAGAGATTATTTAATGGTCAACAATACGGATTCTATATATCCCTTTGCAATACCGGTAGAATATCCAGTGGCAGGAACAGCACCTTCTCCTTTTAAAATTGGCGTAGTTAGTTTGGGTAATCCTACAACAAAATGGATGGATATTCCAACGGATCCAGTCTTGCAATCTTATGTACCAAGGATGGAATGGGCTGCCAATAGTAATCAGTTGATTGTGCAGCATTTGAATCGAAAACAAAATGAAACAGATATTTTGCTTTGCGATGTTAAAACTGGAAAATCAACCGCTATTTATCACGAAGAAGACGAAGCTTGGATTGATATATTGGCCCTTTGGGATGAGAAATATAGTTATGGTGGTTGGGATTGGTTAGATAATGGAAATGAATTTATTTGGGCTAGTGAGAAAGATGGTTGGAGACATTTGTATCGCATTAGCAGAAATGGCAAATCTGTCACTAGAATCACCAATGGCAAATATGATGTGATGCAAATTTCCTGTATTGATGAAAGGAGCGGTTGGCTTTATTTTGAAGCTTCTCCAGAAAATGCTACCCAGCGATATTTGTACCGCACCAGATTAGATGGTTCTGGC
>CAMFKK010000292.1 GCA_945957225.1 uncultured Sphingobacteriia bacterium
GTGTATAAGAGACAGACATTAGGCCCTGGCGTTTTGGGTGGAGGAGAGATTAAGAATACGGTGATCATGGGCTTTACCAATAAAGCACACGATGGTTATCTGGGCGATGCGGTAATAGGAGAGTGGTGCAATTTTGGTGCAGGCACTACCAATAGCAATGTAAAAAATACCGCAGGAGATGTTAAAGTATGGGATTACGGGACCAATTCCTATGAATCTGTTGGTCAAAAATGTGGTCTGATCATGGGAGACTATAGCCGCATTTCTATCAATAGCTCCATTAACACAGGATCCGTAATAGGCGTGAGTTGTAATGTATTTGGTGCTGGTTTATTACCCACCATAATTGAAGACTTTAGTTGGGGCGCTTCTGGTAACAGATATGATTTTCAAAAAGCCCTTTACGCCATTGATAATTGGAAGAAAATGAAATGGTCTGCTCTTACAGAAGCGGAAACTAGCGTTTTGAAAGTTATCTTTGACAAAATTCAACACTGATTTATTATTTAGAATTTATTATACATTGAACATGAGACAACAAATTGCAGCAGCAAACTGGAAAATGAATTTAACCCTACAACAGGGAGAACAATTGTTAAACGAGATTATAGCAAAACCACATAGCTTGTCTGCACACCAGTCAGCCGTATTTGCCGTACCATTTCCTTACCTACCCATGGCTCAGGCCAAATTAGCTGGAAAGACCAATGTGTTTGTAGCAGCACAAAACTGTTCTAACAAAAAATCTGGTGCTTATACAGGAGAGGTTTCTGTAGAAATTTTGCAATCTGTAGGTATTCAATACGTGGTATTGGGTCACTCTGAAAGAAGAGAATATTTTCTAGAAAGCAATCAATTCTTGGCTGAGAAATTAGACATCTGTTTGGCCAGTGGTATGAAACCCATTTTTTGCTGCGGAGAGCCTTTAGAAATTAGAGAAGCTGGCACCCAAAATGAATTTGTAGCCAAACAATTGGCTGAATCCTTGTACCACTTGAGTGCTGAACAATTGCAACAAGTAGTGATTGCTTATGAACCCATCTGGGCCATTGGAACTGGTAAAACTGCTAGCAGTGCACAGGCGCAAGAAATTCATGCGTTTATTAGAGCAGCATTGGCCGCTAAATATGGCGCAGCAGTTGCTGATACTATTAGCATTTTGTATGGTGGTAGCGTTAAAGCAGCCAATGCAGTTGAACTGTTTTCTCAACCAGATGTAGACGGTGGTCTTGTTGGCGGCGCTTCCTTAATTGCTGACGAATTTGTAGCTATCATCAACGCACTAAAGTAATGGCTTTACATAGAGACCAAGCCCTGCAACCTTTGAGCAGGCAGCACCACCAAGGATTGATGGTGTCTTTGTTATTGTCTAAAGGTCTTAAAAAGAACCTGACAACCAAACCCATGCGTGATTTTATCTTGCAGTTTTGGCAGGATGATTTGCAAAAGCATTTTGAAATAGAAGAACAATATTTGACTCCTATTGCAAAAAGCTATGCTATGCTGGAACCTTTGATCACGCGTATGTTGATGGAACACCAACAAATGCTGCTCATCATCAATAGGATCAACAATGAAGCAAGGGCTGAACAATTGGAAACCATCAAGGAATTTGCAGACAAACTAGAACAGCATATCCGTTTTGAGGAAAGAGAATTGTTTGAACAAATACAACAAACACTTTCTGTTCAAGAAATGTCTGAACTCAACAAAGCCTTTCAAACAATCATTGAAAAGGATTTTTGTGAGCGTTATCCCAATAAATTTTGGGAATAATTATTTGTGAATGGCCTGGGCCCTTTCTAAGCGGTCATTAATGGCACGGCCTAAACCCCTGTCTGGAAAGCGTTCTGCAATAATTAAGTCAAAACTAAATTCATCAATGCTGCGCATCACTGAAAAAAGGTGTTGTGCAGCTTCATTGATATCACATTTAGGAGATAGAATATATTGGTGTCCGCTAACCAATCCTTCATAAGACTTACAAAAAGAAATGGTGGCAACATGTTTGTGGGCATATTGCTTTAAAAGCGTTGGAATATCACCCAAGTACAATGGTGTTTTGGTAGCATAATGGCTTTTGAGTTGCCCTGGTGCATCAACTTGCTCACTTATTTTAGGAATTACTTTTAAACCAGTAACAGTTTCCATTTCTTCAGCAGTTACTGCGCCAAGGCGATGCAAAATAATTTGACCATTGATTACTTCAGCAATAGTAGATTCAACACCCACTTCACATGGCCCACCGTCCAAGATATAATCCACCCTATTATTCAATCCATCCAATACATGTCTGGCATTGGTAGGACTCACATATCCAAAGGGATTGGCACTGGGTGCAGCTAAAGGAAAATTGAGTTGGTGTAATAATCTTAAAGTAAGGGGATGTTTGGGTATGCGTACGGCAACTTTATCACTACCCGCGGTTACCAAGTCAGGGATAATGTCTTTTTTGGGAAGCAATAAAGTAAAAGGACCCGGCATAAATGCTTCTGCCAATTGCTGGCTAATGCTATCCAGTTCTGCGTATTGTTTAATGGCTTCAACCGTAGGAACATGTATGATCAATGGATTAAAACTAGGACGGTCTTTGGCACTATAAATTTTAACAACGGCAGCTTCATTCAAAGCATTGCCAGCTAAGCCATACACGGTTTCTGTAGGAATGGCCACCAATTCATTTTCGGTTAAAAGCGCTAAGGCGAAGTCTAAATTTTTACCAATTGTTGTCATAAATGCTTAATAGGATTGAGGTAATTCCGCAGGAACAAAATGATTCAATTTGTCCAATTCCAAAATAGTGCCTGTGCCTGTTTCATTGGGATGATACATGGGTACAAATTTGGCACCATATACAAATTCCTCAAACCTGTAAGATGCTTTTGAAATCACGGTATTGGAAAAACTTTCGTCAAAACCTTGTACAAAAATCAATAGTTCTGTTTCTGCCGCTTCTATTTCAGCCTTGGAGAGTTGAAAAAGCGGACTTTCTTCATTAATAGGATGCACCAAGGTCCAGTTGGCTGTCATGGTTGTGGCTTTGGAAATATCCAAGGGCATATTGAAAAATTTGTTCTTGATCATCCCGTCTTCGGGTACTTTCATGGCAATAGTTACTTTCACTTCTACATTTACCAAATAGTTCTTGGTATAGGGTACCATTCTAAACATCAGCGCCACTCCGTCTTTAAATGGGGCAAACAAGGCATTATGGCTATATCGGATAAAAGACCTTGGACGCGCAAATCTGCCATAGAGCATTCCAGTAACAAGGGCAAAACTCATCAGCCCGGTCAGGGCTTCAAAACTGGCAACAAAACTGGCCAAAAATCCAACGGGATTAATTCTGCCATATCCTACGGTGGTAAAAGTTTGGGCACTAAAGAAGAATGCTTCCCCAAATTTCTCACCCAAGGTATTGGCCACCATGCCACTCAAATGTTCTAGACCAATAAGTAGGTAGATACCAGCAAAAATTAGGTTGATCCCAATAAAGAACAGCATGATGGAAGCCAGAAATTTCCATCTTTTCATGCTGAGCATGGTATGGTAGAGGTTGAGTCTTTGCCAAAAATGCAATCCCCTGACCTCAATATTGGCCCTGCCGTCCTTGGCAAAAAAACGGCCACCACTCAAGGCGGTATTGGTTCCTAAGCCAGTTTCGTTGTTAATTTGTGCCCTTCTATTGAGATTTCTAAAAGCCATTCAAGGAAATTGATTTGTTTCAAAAATAAAGCCTTTCTACAAATTCTAGATAATCCTGTCTTTAATGACTAATTGTTTCGTTTTCTGCTTCCTGCTCCTATCTTTGCAGCCTTATGAAAAATATCAGGAATTTTTGCATTATTGCACATATTGACCATGGTAAGAGTACTTTGGCCGATAGGTTATTGGAACATACCAAGACCATCGGTGAAAGAGACATGATGAACCAGGTGTTGGATGACATGGATTTGGAGCGGGAGAAAGGGATTACTATTAAGAGTCACGCCATTCAGATCAACTATCCCTATAAAGGGGAGCAATACGTGTTTAACCTGATTGATACCCCTGGTCACGTAGACTTTAGCTATGAAGTAAGCCGTGCACTAGCCGCTTGTGAAGGAGCCCTGCTCTTGGTAGACGCTTCTCAAGGAATTCAGGCACAGACCATTTCTAACCTCTATTTGGCCATTGACAATAATTTGGAAATCATACCTGTGATCAACAAAA
>CAMFKK010000293.1 GCA_945957225.1 uncultured Sphingobacteriia bacterium
GCATTAGGCATAGACGGCATCGCCCACCGGGCAGCTTTGGCCAATGAAATCCCATCCTTGGGTGTATTAGCCCATGGATTGGATGAAATTTACCCCAGTCAACACCGTCAGCTTGCCAAAGAAATGTGTTTGAATGGTGGTCTATTAACAGATTTTAGAAATCATACAGCTCCCAATAAATACCATTTTCCCAGACGCAATAGAATTGTAGCGGGCATGGCCGATGCCACTATTGTTATTGAATCTGGTGAAAAAGGAGGCAGCTTAATTACCGCGGATTTGGCTTCGGGTTATCACAGAGATGTGTTTGCAGTGCCGGGTAGAATCTCTGACCAAAAAAGTGCGGGTTGCAATAAACTGATTAGGTATTCAAAAGCTTATTCCTATATCAGTACCGCGGACTTTTTAAGAGAAATGAAATGGTGGAAAGAAGACCAAGCTATTACCCAACAACCGTCCTTATTTTTTGAACCCAATACCACAGAAGCTAAATTATTGGACTTATTTAAAACCAAGTCTGTGATGAGTTGGGATGAATTACAAGCTGCTGCCAATTTGAGTAGTGCACAGTTAGCCAATAGTTTATTAGCGCTTGAGATGCATTACTTCATTAGATCAATTCCTGGAAATCGTTATACTGTGCGCATCTGAGTTGCTTTCTTGCGCCAAATTACTAGTAAAATCAATCCTATTACAGCTAAAAAAGCTGACAATAAAAAGGCCCTTGGTACTAGCGCTATTTGGTTCTGATAAATCCAAGCAGAGAAAAAAGCGCCTGTTCCTATTCCTGCTTCTAGTGCAATATACATAGAACCAATAGCCCTTCCCCTATTTTCAAAGGCACATAGATCCACGGTCCATGCCGTTATGGTAGGACCAACCGTTCCCCAGCTCAATCCAAAAATAGCAGCACCCAACATGACCATGAAGACTGTATGGGCAAATGCCAGCACTACCAATGAAATAACAAGGATAATAACGGAATAAATAAGCACAATAATTCTACCGTGTTTATCAGAACTTTTATTGGCAACCAATCGCACCAGTAAAGAGGTAATGGTGAACATGGCAAAAAACAAACCTTTATTCTGTATGCCAACTTCATCACTCAAATCTGGCGCCAAGGTAATGGTGCAACCATATGAGAAACAAAGTAAGAGCATGATCAATGCAGGTTTGATAGCAGTTGTTTCAAAAATTTCATGCTTGCTTATACGAATATGTTCCCAATTAAATTTCTCAGGATTGGAAAGGGTTTCCTTTACATTGTATAAAATAATAACTGAACCCAAGGCCAGGGCCGATGAAATATAAAACATGGTATTAATTGAAAAAGCTGTCACCAACCAACTTCCTAAAATTGGACCTACAGACATACCCAAAGTATAACCAATGGATAAAGCACCAAGGGCTTCTCCCCTTCTTGATTCATGCACAACATCGGCTGCATACGCAGCTGTAGCTGTAGGTTTAAATCCAGTTGAGAATCCATGAAAAAAACGCAATATTAAAAATCCTGCCACCGATGTTAATACTGGATAGAGTAGGGAACAAATCACGCAAATCAGAGAACCAAATATCATGACGGGTACCCTACCCACTTTGTCTGTTAACTTTCCACTAAAGGGTCTTGAGATTCCTGCCATCAGTGTAAAAAGTGCAATGATCAAACCTTTGTACTCTGCTCCACCCAAACTGGTTAAATAAGCTGGTAATTCGGGGATCATCATGGAGAAACTTGCCGAGAACAAAAAATTACTCACACAAAGCAGGGCAAATTGAAAGGTAAACAGTGGAGCGTCTATAGCATGGGAGACCTTATTCATTGGTGCAAAAATAAGGAATCTCTGAACTGTGGCTAAAATTGGTTTGGACAATAAGCGCAAGAAAACCAATACAGCAAAGCATTTCAGGACTTTACAAAAAATTGTTTTGGCAATAAATTGCCTGTTTTCCTATCTTCGCATATGGCAATAAGAAACAGTTCCCAAAGCACAGGCGCTTCCAGTTCCAGATTGTTCGGCGAAGGTCTCACCTTCGATGACGTATTGTTGATGCCCGCATACAGTCAGGTTTTACCCAGAGAAGTGGATATTCGTGCCAACCTTACCAAGAGTATTATATTGAACGTTCCCATGCTCAGTGCAGCTATGGATACCGTTACAGAAGCCAATCTAGCTATTGCTTTGGCTAGAGAAGGTGGACTTGGTATTCTTCACAAGAACATGAGTATTGAACGTCAGGCCGAGCAAGTTAGAAAAGTAAAACGTTCTGAAAGCGGAATGATCATTGACCCTATTACACTTTTGGTTGATGCAACCATTGGTGATGCTTTAAAGTTGATGAAAGAAAATAGAATTGGCGGCATTCCTGTGGTAGACGCTGGCCAAAAATTAGTGGGTATTTTAACCAATCGTGACCTGCGCTTTGAAACCAATAACAAGAAAAAGGTTTCAGAAGTGATGACCAAGGAGAAATTGATTACGGCTCCCGAAGGAACAGATCTAAAAAAAGCTGAAAACATTTTGCGTAATTATAAGATTGAAAAATTACCTGTAGTAAATAAACAGGGTAAATTGATTGGTCTAATTACTTATAGGGATATTCTTCAAATTCGCAAAAACCCCAATGCTTGTAAAGACGGTTTGGGCAGGTTATTGGTGGGTGCTGCATTGGGTATTACCAAGGACTTACATGACCGCGCTTATGCCTTACAACAAGTTGGGGTAGACATTGTAACCCTTGATTCTGCGCATGGTCATAGCAAGGGTGTGATAGATGCATTAAAAGGACTTAGAAAAAACTTCAAAGGCTTACAAATTATTGCGGGTAATGTGGGTACGGCAGAAGGCGCCTTGGCATTGGCTGCGGCTGGTGCCGATTGCGTGAAAGTAGGTATTGGGCCTGGCTCTATTTGTACCACCAGAATTGTAGCTGGAGCTGGCGTTCCGCAATTAACCGCTATCATGGAAGCCAGTACGGCCCTAAAGGCAAAAGGTATTCCAGTGATTGCAGATGGTGGAATCCGCTATACAGGTGATATGGTAAAAGCGCTTGCCGCAGGTGCCAATATGGTGATGATGGGTTCTGTTTTTGCAGGTGTGGAAGAAAGCCCAGGAGAAACCATTATCTATGAAGGAAGAAAATTCAAAGAATACCGTGGTATGGGTTCTCTGGGTGCCATGAGTCAAGGAAGTGGAGACCGTTATTTCCAAGACGTAGAAGACGATATCAAGAAATTTGTACCAGAGGGTATTGAAGGCCGTGTGGCTTATAAAGGAAACCTAAGTGAGATTGTATACCAATTTGTAGGTGGTCTTAGAGCCGGTATGGGTTATTGCGGAGCAGCTACTATCAAAGACTTACAAAAAGCAAGGTTTGTAAAAATTACCAATGCGGGAATGAAAGAAAGCCATGCGCATGACGTGGATGTGACCAAAGAAGCGCCTAACTATTCAAAAAAATAAATGACCCAAATACTTAAAAGGGATGGTCCAAAAGATCATCCCTTTTCTTTGCCTGGTAATTAACAATTGATTCATAAAATATTCCGAACTTCCCTTTACAAAATTCCAATTTTGAAAAAACTAATTAGTCTTGGCTGGAGCCTTTTTGCAGGAATCATGCTCTATGCTGCTTGGCCAGTATCTCCCTTATTTTTCTTGGTCTTTGTAGGTTTTTGTCCCCTATTATATTTGGCAGAAAACAGCAGTAAAAAATCTCAGTATTTCTGGCATGTTTTTTTTGCCCTGCTTATATGGAATGCTAGCACTACCTGGTGGATCTGGAATAGCACAGATATTGGAAGTGTGGCTGCCATTATTGCCAATAGCTTACTCATGTGTATTCCTTGGGTGGGCTATTTTGCCATGCGTCAAAAAATGGGTAAGGGTCTTGGCTATTTGTCTTTGATTAGTTTTTGGATGCTTTTTGAATACATTCATTTAAACTGGCAATTGAGTTGGCCCTGGCTCACCATTGGTAATGTATTTGCTTCTCATCCTGAATGGGTACAATGGTATGAATATACGGGTGTGAGTGGTGGAACCCTTTGGGTATTAGTCACCAATATTTTGGTTTGGGAATGCATTTTGTCTATCAAACAACAAGCAGGTTTTGCAAAAATTGTTTTAAAATTTTTACCCATTTTATTGATTCCGCTTGCCCTCTCTTTTTATAATTTGTTTTATTTTATTGA